>JAPLML010000023.1 GCA_026387055.1 Planctomycetota bacterium
GCCGCCCCAGAACTCATACTTGGCGACGATGGGCACCGCATCCGGCGTGCCGCGCTTGGCAAAGAACCGCGCGAGCGGGAAAACGATCTGCTGCCACTCGTCGGTCTCCTGGATCTTCAGGTTGATCTGGTGACACTGGCCGGCGGCCTCGACGATGCGAATCGTCAGGGCATCGATGCCCGGGGCGCGCAGCCAGAAGGAGAGTTCGCCGATGTCTTTGTCGGGCAGCGGCCCGGCCGCCTGGACGTAGTTGCCGCCCTTGGTGAAGTCGGCGTCGAGGCGCAGGCTGTCCTTGCCGTTGTGCTTGGCGGCGGCGTCGACCGACAGCTTACCGGTGGCGCCGGGGAACTCCCGGCCGTTGTCAAAGGTCCAGCCGTAGTTCTCCGCCGCAGGGCCCGCCAGGAGGTCCATCATCCCGGGTGAGGCCTGTCCCTTCACCGCCGCCTCGCCGGCGAAGGCCCATAAGGATGTACAGACGACCATCACGAGCGCCACAGCCGATGCGACTATTCGTTTCACCGCCGTATCTCCTGGAAAGGAGGAATGTAACACCTGCCTGTCTCGGCTCTGCCGTCTTCCGGACCCTCACGCCGCTGAGCGGATGGTGCGCAAGCGGATGAAACAGCGGAGAGTCAAACGTTTGTCCGACTCTTGAATGGTTCCCAGAGGGACTCCATTCGTCTTACCGGTCTGCCCGCTTGACGTTGGTTCGGATCGCGATGATCAGGGGATGATCGCTCAGGGTCAACGTGAGCGAACTGATCCCGCTGTGGGTCTCGACGGGTTCCGTGCCGACCGTCGGATCGTAGACGTTCACCGATGCATGCGTGCCGCCGAGGTTGACTGCCAGCCTGTCCTCTCCCTTGACCCGCTCGCCCCAGACGATCAACTGGAACGTGCCGTCGCTGTTATGCAAGAGCATGTCATGCACGGTGGCCGGTTCTTCCGGGATGGAGTAATCGAGTTTGCCCGGCTCCCTGAGCGCGCTCTTGTCCGCCAGGATCGTCGTCAGGTTGTGGAGATAGAGGGCGGCTTGGCGCGGCGTGTAGTCGGGCCCGTAAAACCCGAACCGCTGGTTGCCGCCTTCATCCGTTCGGTCTCGCAGGATGTACACGGAGGTGTAACTCCAGCCCCGCTTGAACTGGTCCAGATACATGCTGAGGAGATTCAAGGCATGGATGTCCTCCGTTACGGCCCCTCCAATCTGGCAGCCGGTCTCCGTGGTGACCCTGGGCAATGTCAGGAGTTCGGCCTCGGCGTAACCGCGGTAGCGACGCGCCCACGTCACACCATAGTTGCCGTAAAGCCCGTCCACCTTGCAGGCCGAGGTGGGGTCAGCGGCATTCCACGTCTTGTTGTCCGCCAAGGCGGGTGAGCTGGGATGGTAGATATAGTTATGGCAAACCGCATAGTCGGCATACGTTGTACCATCGGGCATCAACGTGCCAGCGCCTTTCGGGATGGTCAGGAACTGCAACCCGACGTTGTCCCGCTCGGCGCCGTTTTCGCTGATAGACCAAACCGGGTACTTCTTCAGCGCAGGGTCGCTCTTGACGGCGTCGTACAAGGCCCGTTGGAGCTTGGCGACGGCCAACCACGATGGCGCCCGCCCGCCGCCTTTTTCACCTTGGTAAGTAACACCCCAGTTGTTTGGCTCATTATTGCCTTCCAATGCCAGCAAGGCGCCGGCCGCCGCCAACTCCTTGGCGGTCTCGATGAGTTTCCCGAGATCGGTGCCGCCGCTGACCAGCCCCCAACTGAACAGCACGCCGGTTTCCTTGTGGAGGTTCAGGTAGGTCTGTACGGTAGTAGGCCCCTTGGCAGAAAGGCCCTCAATACCTCCCCTTATCCAGCGAAAGCCCACATACTTGACCATTTCAATGGTCTTCTCGACAGGCTGTCCGCGATCAGGGAAGGTGGAGTCCACGCCGATGCTGTTGAGAAAATCCGTCGTCCTGACCGCGGTTGTGCGGTCGCTCGGAGGGCCATCGGCCGCGCGGGCCGTGATTGTCTGGACGGTCGTCGCCGCAAGGGCCAGGATGCCCGCCATCCACGCACGGCTAACGATGTGTTTGGTTTGCATGTCAGACCTCCCCGAAAGAACGTTCCTGTAGCCTGGTGATGTGCGACCGCCCGCATCACTTGTTCGGCTGCGTTCTCACGGCGCCTCGGGATGCTGGAGGCCCCACGGGCAGCGGCCGCCGCCGCGGGGGCGTCGAAAATTGGGTCAGAATGCTCAACTTCCTTCTCCCGCTTGGCCCCTCTCGCCGCTGCTGGCGGCCTGACGTTCATGTTCCCACGGGCATCCTGCCCGTGATCGCGCCGGCGCGGGCCCGGTCGACTCGTCCTTGAACAAAGGCAGCGTGGACGGCTCAACCAGCGGCGGCCCGACCCACGGCTCCGTCCGCCTGGCGAACCAATCCACGCACACTTCCACGTAGAGATCAGGTTCGGGCGGCTCTGGAGCGGTCCGTGACGGGCACGGCAACTGCGCCATCATCCCCCCATTGTCGTTCCCAACAATACTGCCCGAGCAGGGCCGACGCAAGGCATGGCTCTTGAGATTGTCCGGCCAAGGAGCATTTGACAGCCATCGTGTCGCGGCACACGTGGCGCACCGAGTCCACAAGACGCTGGCGTGCATGCATGCGCTGGCAGGCGGTGTCTTCGAGATACCAGACGCGTCCCATGGCTGCCACGTCGTTCAGCGGTGATACCTGGAGCGGCACCGGCTCGTGGTATTCCCACCTCTCATAGACGAAGGGTTTCGTGACGCTCTACGTCGGCATGTCTCCCAGCCAAAATCCCGGCTCCTTCAATGCAACCGCCACAAAGGATTTGCGTTACGGCCGGGACAGAGGAAAATGGCTGCGTCCCCTCGGAGGGCGAGCGTGCGGAGACTGCTTCTTGCCATTCTGTTCGCCGTGCTGGCCGGCGTCGCGGCAGCAGAGGAGCCCGCGGACGACTTCGCCTGGCACGCGGATCTCGCGGACGCGGGCCGGTGGGCCCGGCAGCCGGCGTGGCTGTCGAACCCGTCGCCGAGCGCGGCCGTCACGAGCGACGGCCGCGTGCTCTGCTTCCGCGCCGACGAGCCGGGCAAAGGCATGAAGTGGTCTACAGGCCTTTCGCCCGAGGATCTGCCCATCCTGGTCCTCCGGTACCGCGCCGAGAACATCAACACGCGAAGCGATGACTACCTGGTCCACCTCCAGGGCCCTGGCAGGCAGCTGAGCGCCGTCCGCCTCAGCCACATCGTGGCCGACAACCGGTGGCACACGCTGGCCGTTGATGTGGCCGCCATGATTGAGGGGTCGGCCGTGACGCTGATGGCCGTGCAGGTCCAGGCCACGGACTCGGGCAACGCGCGCCTGTGGATCGACCGGCCAACTTTCGCGGACGTTGTTCCCGAGGGCGCCGAAACGGTCGGTCCGAAGCGCGAGGCCGCGAAGAAGCCCGACCGGATCGTCCCGCTCGACAAGGCCGCCTGGGCGCCCCAGCCCTCCTGGCTCGACGTTCCTGCGTCCCCGGCAGGCCACAGCGTTGCCCGTGTCGGCCAAGCCGGCGTCTTTCGCGTCTCCGAGCCTTCGCGAGGGATGAAATGGGCGATGAACCTGCCCGAGCCGCTCGATCCAGCAGGCTATCGCTATGTGGCCATGCGATACCGATCTCGCGGCCTCAGTCCGCGCTGCGACTATGCCTTGTGCGCCCTCGGCAAGGCCCGTGTTCAGGGCCCCGGCTATGCGGCGGTCATTGCCGCCTCCGACCTCGTCAGCGACGGACGCTGGCACACCGTTGCCCTGGACGTGCGGGGCGCCGTTGCCGGGTTGGCCTCCATCACCGGCCTGGCCTGCCAGGTGCGCGCCGAGACGGGCGAAGCCTGTCTGGAGGTGGCCGACATCCGCCTCGTCCACACGGTCCCGCTGTCGCCTCTTGCCGACTTCTGCGACTGGAGCCCCGGCGCCCGGTTCGAGGGTTTCCGCGGCGTTCCCCTTGGCCCGGCCGCCAACCGCGAGAGTGTGCCGTGGCGGAATCACCTCCACCTCGCCGATTGGCCCCAGGCGGACGCCGTCACCGTCCAGGGCATCCCGTTCGCGCTTGCGTCCGCCAAGCCCGACCTTGCCGCCACAAGCCTTCGCGGCAAGGGTCCGCTCCGCTTTGCCGCGGATGGACGGGCCAGCGAGGTCTTCGTGTTTCTCCTGGCGGCCTTCATGGGGTCCGAGGAGCCGGCGTACGGAGAAGGCAGGCTCCGGGCCATCCACGACGTGGACCGCTTCCGGCTGCGCCTTGAATACGACGACGGCACGGCCGACGAGATGCTGCCGATGAACGTTGTTTCGCGCGAGTTCGGCGTGAGCGAGGGGCTGCAGGTGCTCGTGGCAGCAGCCGACGAAGCGAAGCAACTCCGTGCCATCGTCCTGGAGGATCTGACGAAGCAGGGGGCGTTCGCCGTGGCCGGGATCACGGCTCGCACGTCCGGCCCCCGCAGTTTCGCCGAGGCTCTTGAGAACGAGCCGCCCCTGCGGCACAAGCCCGCCGAGCCGCAGGGCTCGCCGCCTGCTCGCTTCGAGTTGGTCGGCCCGCACCTTGTGGCGGCCACCCCGATCCTGGAGGCCGACCTGGAAACCGCCGGCGCGCCCCGCCTTGAGAAGCTGATGCACCGCCCAACCGGATGGCGCCTGCTGGCCGCCCCATCCCCGTTGATCGAGCTTCTTGTTGATGGGAAGAAGGTGCCTGCCGAGGACCTCCTACCGGTCTCCCGCGAAAGGGCGGGCGACGCTCCACGGTTCCTCTGCCGCTACAACGTCCGCGGCGTGGACGGGCTGGCGGTGGCCCTGACCGTCGAGATGGCCGGCGAGAAGGACCTCGTGATCACCGCGTCGGTCATCAATCAGGGCACCAGGCCGCGAACCGTGGTCCTCGTGGCCCCCCGGATCGGACCTTACCGCTTGGCGGCCCGCGCGGAAGATGCGTATTACCTCGTGCCCAAGTGCGGGGCCGCCTTCGACAATCGCTCCTGCACGTTTCGAGAGCGGTACTGCGGCCAGTTCCCCGTCCAGTTCCTCGATACCTTCAGCCCGGGCGACGGCCGCGGCCTCGCGGTCCGCACCGAAGACACGGCCTGTGTCCTGAAACACTACCGGCTCGAGAAGACCGGCGGCGATCTGACCGTGGGCATTGAGTATCCCGAGCAGTCGCTGGGGCCCGGCCAGCGGTTTGATGCGCCGCGCGCCGTGATCACCCTCACGGACGGGCGCTGGACGGCCGGCCTGGAGGCCTATCTCGACTGGACGAAAACGTGGTATCGCCCGCTCTCGCCCCGCAAGGCATGGTTCCGCGAGGTCTTCAACTTCCGGCAGCGGTTTCTCCACGGTCTGGACCCGCTCTATGACGACGCATCAGGCACGTTCCATCTCGAGCGCGCCGTCGAGGAGGCCCGCCGCGAGTTCGGGGGCATTGACTACCTCCACATCTTCGACTGGGGCAACTGCGGGCCGCACGGCCGCCTCTATGGCCGCACGGGCGACGATTCGCCCTACGACTACCTGAAGGGCGGACAAGCGGCCTTTCGCCAGGCCATCGCCGCCGTGCAGGCCGAGGGCATCCCCGTCGGCCTTTACATTGAAGGGTACCTGCTGGAGCAGCGCGGGCAGCTCGGCCGCAAGTTCGGCCCCCAATGGCAGATCATCGACCGCGCCGGGCACGGCCGGTTCTGGCCTGAATCCACCGAGGCGTACGCCTGCTCCTTCGCTGGGGCGTGGCGCGAGGTGCAGGCCTCCACGTATGCCGACAAGGTGGGCGAGCTGGATGTCAGTGGGATGTATCTCGATGAGTACGGGTTTGCCGGCAGCGCCGTCGACTGCTGGTCCGCCGAGCACGGCCACCCGGTGCCCGGCTATGCAGTGGCCGGCGAGCGCGACTGCACCAGGCAGGTCCGCCAGCGGATCGAGGCCGCGAAGAAGGGCGTGGCGCTCTATACGGAGGAAACGCCCGTCGACGTGACCACGCAGTACCAGGACGGCAGTTTCACCTACGCCATGTCCGCCGCGCGCCGCACGACCACCCGGGCGCCGCTGAATCTCGCCCGCTTCGCCGTCCCGACGTTCAAGACCATCGAGATTCTCTACTGCGACAAGCCCACGGGCAGTTGGGCCACAGGCGTCAGGTGGGTCTTCTTCAACGGCGAGGCGATCTGGCTGGAGGGTCCCGCCGCCGAGTGGTTCGAACTCGAGACCCGCGAGACCATCCGCCGCTGTTACGCCATCCTCCGCCGTCACCGCGACGCGTTCACCACCGGGAAGCCCGTCCCCCTGGTCGCCACCCGGATGGGCGGCGTGTTTGCGAACGCCTTTCCCATTCCGGGCAAGACCGTGTACACCCTCTACAACTCGCGCCACCGCACGGTCCGCGGCCCGGTCCTGGCGATCCCCTGGCAGAACGGCGCCGCCTGCTGGGACGCATGGCACGATCGACCCGCCTCCGTGCGCCGCCAGGGCCCGCAGGCCCTTATCGACCTCGAGATTGGCCCCAACGGCGTCGGCTGCCTGGTGGTCGAGCGTCGGTGATCTGGGCGGCAGGCCACGCGGCCCTCGGAGTCTCGCCGCGCCCCGGCCCAGTCCGTGCCGCCGCGGATAAGGTCGCACCGGTTCCCTGCCGCACGACTCAGTACCTCACCGTCACCGCAACCTTGGCGGGGACATTGCACAGCCGCACCAGCTCGCGCGCGGCGTCGAAATCCTTCCATTCCTTGCCATTGATCGCGACGCTCCTGATCGGCGCGGCCTTGGGATGACGCAGGCGCAGCAGGACTTCCTTGGGGACTTTCCGCGACGGCATCTCCAGCACGGCGTTGATCCTGCCGTTGTCCACGTCCGAGACGATCTCGTAGGCCAGCGTGCCGAAATGCGTGGGCGCGCCGCGGACGCTGATTGTCTTGCCCTGCTCCAGCCACGACCGCGGCGTTGCGCGGGCCACCCAAAGAGTGTCGCCGATTTCCATCGCCAGCATGTTGCGGAAATTCGACAAGAACACCGCCTTGCCGTGCGATTTATCGTTGGCGGCGAAGGTCGTATGTTCGTTGAAGGAATAGTCCGCCAGGTTGATGTCCACGGCGCAGCGGTTCAGCCAGGAACGCAGGAAGTTGGGAACGTCGTCCTTCGCCAAGTAGTACTCGGGCAGCCGCTCCCATCCCGATTGGTAGGACCAGCCGAAGTTGAACCAGTCCTTCTCCGCGTCGTAGTCCTTCTTTCGCTTGCGGACCCAGGGATGGTCGAGGAGGAAGGTGTCTTCCAGAACGTCGAAGTGCCCGTCGATACGCCCGTCGTTGACCGATAAGAGGCCGGCCCTCAGCCACGCCTCGATGGCCGCCGCGGTGATGCAGTAGTCCGCGTGATACGGGCCGCAGTGCGAGTAGATGTTCACCCCGATGGGCAGCGCCATTGCCAGCGGCCCGCGGTCCTGGAAGCCCTGGGGAAAGAAGGAGCGGCAGGTCCCGTCCCGCACGCGGATGACCGGCGAGAGGACCACGGATTCCTCGAGCACCGGCAGGATGTCCTTGCGGTACTTCTCGACTTCGGCGGCGTAGTCCGCGGCCATCTTCGGGTCGATGTCCGCGATGACCTCGGAGAACAGTTTGACGGACCGGTAGCCGCAGGCGTCGGCCCAGTAGTAGTACCTCGACCCCGACGGGTCGCCATC
>JAPLML010000494.1 GCA_026387055.1 Planctomycetota bacterium
GCAGCGCGAGGGCGATCCAGAGGCGGATCATGGCTGGCCCTCCGCGGGCGGGGCGGCGGACGCTGGGGCGGGGGCCGCGCCGGGCTCGGCGGGCGTCGTCTCCGGCTCCGGCGGCATCCAGGGCGGCCGGCCGGCGTACTGGCCCAGGAACCAGCGCCAGAAGTCGGCGTTCTCGCGCATCCCCTCGAACGGCGACCCGTCGACGTTCTCGAGGTTCTTGTTCATGGCGAAGCCCGTGTCGCCGACGACGAAGACCTTTCCCTTGCCCCACGGCCGCATGAGGATCACCGGCACCTCGTCGCCGGGGGCGCGCAGCCCCAGGGCAACAGGCTTGGCGCGCTCAAGCTGGCCCCCCCGCGGGCCGGGAACCGAGCTGTCCTCGGCCACGGACCAGGCGGCATGGTACCTCACGTAGTGCATCCGCCCTTCGATGTTCACGTATCGCGATTTGAAGTGGCCCAGCGGCCGGGGCTCGACGTTCGGCCCCGCCGGGTCGCCGACCCGCAGGCCGAACTCCGCGAGCAGCGGCGCCACCGCCGCGCTCTGGTCGTACCCGGCCGTCACGATGAAGACGCCGCCGCCCTCGACGAAGCGCTTGACGGCCTCTCGCTCGCCGGCGGAGAACGGCCGCGACGGCGCGATCGACACGAGCACGGCCGCCCGGTCGAGCGCCGCGGCCTGGAAATCGCTGAGCGCCAGTGTCAGGAAGCCGCTGCGCATCAGCGTGTACTCCAGGCCCATGATGCCGTCGTCGCGGAGCGACTCCGGGCTGTAGGCCTCCAGGTGCGAGGCGTCGATGTAGGCAAGGAAGTTCGGCTGGCGGACGTTGCCGTCCGGGAAGCTGACGTTCGCGCGGTGGGTCCAGGCCGTGCATATCCAGAGCGCAAGGCCCCCCGCCGCGCCGACGGCGATCACGCGCCACGGCGGCGCGCGCAGGAGCAGAAGCACCGCCACCGCGGCGGCGGCGGCGAGGGCCACGATCTCTCGCCACGGGGCCGGCTCCGACGCCGGTCCCGCCACGTACGCCAGCAGCGCCGACGTGAACGGATGCACGCCGATGTTGATGCCGTTGGTCAAGGACGAGGTGTCGCCGAAGACGAGGACCTTGCCCCGGCCGAGGCGCTGCTCGGCGGCCAGGATCACGTCGCCGAGGCGTTCGCCGGGGTCGACGCGGTCGTTGCCCATCATGGCGCGGGGGCTGCCCTCGTCGCCCCAGTCGGACCATCCCCACCGGCCGAGGATCACGGGGCGGGCGGGCCAGCGGGCGTCGACCGACGCCCCGATGACCACGCCCAGGTCGTTCCGCTCGCCGCGGTGGCCGAGCGTGATGGGGTGGGCCGGCGTCTCGTAGCAGCCGAGCCATCCGCCGACCGCCCACTGGGCGGAGTCGAACTGAACGCGGATTTTCGTGGGCGCGAGGGCGTCGTTGAACCGGGCCCCGCCGTCCTCCTCGCGGATCGTGTGTTCGCCCATCACGAGGAGCGACCCGCCGTCCTGCACGAATTTCCAGATCCGCTCGAGCTGGCCCGGCGCCCACGGCTTGTTGGGGAAGATGAGGATGACGGCCGAGGCGTCCTTGAGGTCCTCGTCGGAGAACTCGGTGGTGCGGACGAGCTTGCCGCCGAGGCTCTCGACGAAGTCGCCGAGCATGCCGTACATGCCGATCGCCAGCCGCCCGTATTCGCCGTGCGTGGGCCGGAGCCAGTTCAGGAACCCCTTCTCGTTCACGACGATCTTCTTGCCGGCCAGGCCCTCCGGCGGGCCGTAGAGGCTCGTGGCCACGGCGAGGGCGGCCGCCGCCAGGACCGCGGCGGCGCTCAGGCTGATACCCAGGATACGGCCGGCGCGACCGCCGGCTTCGGCGGGCACGGGAGGTGGCGCCCAGCGCAGCACTCCGCAGGCCACGACGGTCTGGATCAGGCCCGCCACCGCCGGAAGGCTCCACGGCAGGAGGGTCTTGACGGCGGCCCAGAAGGACCAGGGGTGCTCGAAAGGCGAAGCGGGTGTCGCGCTCGCCGCCGCGGCCGGGATGAGGTCTGCAAGGCCCTGCGCAAAGGCCAGGATGATGAGGTAGATGGCATGCCCGGCGAGGATCGCGACGGCGCCGGCCAACCCGCGCACCAGGCGAGGTCCCGGCGTGGCGGCGAGCCAGAGACCCGCGAGCGCGGCCATCAGCACCAGGAAGTCCAGCCCCGCGAAGGACGGCCCGACGGAGAGCTTGGGTCCGGCGATTGTTCCAGCCGCGCGGCCGAGCGAGGCGCCGGCCGTATCGGCCACGACCCACGCCGCGGGGACCGACGTGATGACGATCCGGTAGAGCGCGAACACGGCCACCGCCTGGGCCGAGACAACGAGCGTCTTGCGGTCAGCGCCGGCTCTTCCGACGGCCAGGGCCGCCAGCGCCACCGCCACGGCCAGCACGTTCACCGCCTGGAGCGAGGAGGCGGCCATGACGAGCGCAGCCGCCAGCGCGAGGACAACAAGGAGGATTTCCGACGGCGTGCGCCGCTTCGGCCAGGCGGAGGCGACCGCCGCCGTCAGCAGCACCCACATCAGGGCGTGACGGAGGGCGTGGCCCGCCAGACCGATTGAACCGGCGGCCACCCAGGCCGCCGCCAGCCCGCACACGGACGCTGTGATGATCCCCGCGGGCAATCCCGCGGCAACCGCCGCAGGCTCGCGATTACGCTGGGCTTCGAGTTTCGGTTTGCTCATGAACGACCCATCGCTCGTCGGGCGGGCACATACTAGCGGCGGCGAGCGCCATAAACAAGGGGTGGCCACCGAAGCGGCCAACCCGAGATGGGTCTTCTGCGCGACGTGCTCTTAGCGGTTCGGTTCGCGATGCTTCCGGGCCCGCGGTTGGCGTCGCGTAGTACTACAACGCCACCTAACCTCGTGCGCGGCGGGTCGGGAGACCCGCCGCGCGAAGTGGCGTTGTAGTACCAGGCGTGAGCGGCGATCGCGCATCGGCCCGCGCTTTACAGCCGGCGCGCCGCGTGCTATGGTCATGCCGGCCGTGGCACCCGGCCAGGGCAGTCATCGTGCTCTGGCAGCAACGGCGCCAGGTGTGTGGAGAGATTCCGATGCATCGAATGACGCAGATCGTCCTGATGCTGGCGCTCGCGCTGCTTCCGGCGGGCGGGCCGGGGCCGGCGGCGGCCGGGAGCATCCCCGACAACGACCTGCCGCTGCGCATCGGCGCCGATAGCACCGGCGCCAACCCGTTCCTGGGCGACATCGCCCGCGCGCGGGTTTTCAATCGGGCCCTGACGGCCAAGGAGATCGCGGCCCTGGCCGCAAAGAAGCTGGGCGAGGCGGCGAAGGACGCCGGCCTCGTGGGTGACTGGGCTTTTGACCAACTCAAGGACGGCGCGCTGGCCAACGCGGCGGGGGCCGGACTGGCCGCCAGGATCGTGGGCGATGTCAAGGTCGTCGATGCCGACGGCGTCAAGGCGGTCCGCTTCGGCGGGCACGGATACCTCGAAGTAGCCACCGATCCGCGCCTCAACTTCGGGGACGCCTGCACGCTCGATGTCTGGGTCCGCCCCCAGCCGATGCCCGGCTCCGGCGGACGCATCATCGACCGGATATCCGCCGGCGGCGTCGACGGCGTCCTCCTCGACTCCTTCCCCGGCAATTCCCTGCGCCTGATCGCCGGGCCCGACCAGTTGCGGGCCGGAGTCGACCTGAAGCCCGGCCAGTGGGTGCACGTGGCCGGAACGGTTGGGCCCGACGGCAGCCTGGCGCTCTACGTCAATGGGAATCTGGCGGCGGGGTCGCCGGGGGAAAGCGCCGTCGGGGCTTCTCTGGCGCCGCCGCCGGAAGGCGCCCTCACGCTCTGGTACCGCCGCCCGGCGCAGAAATGGACCGAGGCCCTGGCAATCGGCAACGGCCGGCTCGGCGGCATGGTGTACGGCGGCGCCGAGCGCGAACTGGTGCAGCTCAACGAGGACACGCTCTGGTCAGGCGAGCCGCGGGACCTCCAGAACCGCGAGGCGATCAAGCACCTGCCCGAGGTGCGCCGGCTCCTGCTGGAAGGCAAGAACGTGGAGGCCCATGGGCTGGTCGACTCCAGGTTCCTCGGGCCGTGGAACGAGTCGTACATGCCGATGGGCGACCTCGTGCTCGACTTCAAGGGCGCGGGGCAGGCGGAGGAGTATCGGCGGGACCTGGACCTCGCGACGGGCGTGGCCCGCGTCCAGTACCGCGTGGGCGATGCGCGCTTCACGCGAGAAGTCTTCGCCTCGCATCCCGACCAGGTGGTCGCCGTGCACCTGGCCTGCGACAAGCCGGGGCGGCTCCACCTGGCGGCTTCGCTCAAGAGCCCCCTGCGCTTCACGACCGAGGCGGCCGGCAACCGCCTGATCCTCAAAGGCCGGTGCCCCAAGCACGTCGAGCCGAGCTACGTGGGGGGCGTGCCCAACGCCGTCGTCTACGATGACGCCGCCAACGGCAAGGGCATGCGATTCCAGGTGCACCTCTGGGCCGCCGCCGATGGCGGCAAGGTGACTGCCGAGAAAGACGCCCTGCGGGTCGAGGGCGCCGACGGTGTGACGTTCCTCCTCGCCGCCGCGACCAGCTTCAACGGGTTCGACAAGAGTCCGAGCGCCGAGGGCAAGGACCCCGGCGCCGCCTGCGAGAAGGCTATGCAGGCGGCCGCGCAGAAGTCCTACGCGCAGCTCCTCGAGGCCCACGTGGCGGACCACGCGCAACTCTTCGGCCGCGTCGAGGTCGACTTGGGGAAGACGCCCGCCGCCCTCCTTCCGACCGACCGCCGCCTGCGCCAGTACGCGCCGGGCAAGGACCCGGATCTGGCGGCGCTGTACTTCCAGTTCGGGCGGTACCTCCTCGTCGCCGGCTCGCGGCCGGGGACCCAGCCGGCGAACCTCCAGGGCATCTGGAACAAGGACGTGCGGCCGGCGTGGAGCGCCAACTGGACGCTCAACTGCAACGTCGAGATCAACTACTGGCCGGTGGAGGTCGGGAACCTCGCCGAATGTCACCTGCCCCTCGCCGACATGATCGAGGAGCTCAAGGTCGACGGCGCGCGGACCGCCAAGACCATGTACGGCGCCCGCGGCTGGATGGCCCATCACAACGCGGACCTGTGGCGGGCGACCAGCCCGGTCGGCGGCAACGCCGTCTGGGCGATCTACCAGGTCGGCGGGGCGTGGCTCTGCCATCACCTGTGGGAGCACTACGCGTTTACGCAGGACCGCGAGTTCCTGGCCCGCGCGTGGCCCACGATGCGCGATTCCGCCCAGTACTTCCTCGACAGCATGATCGAGGAGCGCCACGGCTGGCTCGTGACCGCCCCCGCGACGTCCTTCGAGAGCTACTTCAAGAAGCCCGACGGCTCAAGCGCCGCCGTGTGCATGGGCCCGACGATGGACATGCAGATCGTGCGCGACCTTTTCACCAACGTCGTGGAGGCGAGCAAGGTCCTCGGCATGGACGCCGGCTTCCGGGAGCAGCTCGAGAAGGCGCTGCCGCGGCTCGCCCCCATGCAGGTCAGCCCGCGCACGGGACAGCTCCAGGAGTGGGTGGAGGACTGGGACTCCGCCTCGCCCTACAGCGGTCAGGTGGCGCAGGTGTGGGGCCTGGTGCCGGGCAGCCAGATCACGCCGCGCGGCACGCCGGAGCTTGCGGCGGCGATGCGCAAGACCCTCGAATTCCGCAAGCCCTGGGCGGGCAACTGCGGCAGTTGGACGGGCAGTTGGGCCGCCAACGCCTGGGCACGTCTCGAAGACGGCGAGACGGCGGCGATGGTCGTCGACCGGCACCTGCGCCAGAGCGTCAACCCGAACCTCACCGCCAACTTCGACGGCGTGGAGTGGGAAATCGACGGGAACCTCGGCATCACCGCCGCGATCGCCGAGATGCTCCTCCAATCGCACGCCGGCGAGATCAGTCTTCTTCCCGCCCTTCCGAAGGCGTGGGCGAGCGGCCGCGCGAAGGGCCTGCGGGCGCGCGGCGGGTTCGAGGTCGAGATGGCGTGGAAGGACGGGACGCTCGCGGAGGCCGCGATCCGCTGCCTCAAGGGCGGCCCGTGCAGGGTCCGCGCCCGCGCGCCGCTGGCGGTCCGGTCGGGCGAGAAGGCCGTCAGGGTGGAGCGGCCGGAAGCGGCCGTTGTGGTGTTCAACGCCGAGCAGGGAAAGACCTACGTTCTATCCCCGCTTCCTGGCAGGTAGTGATGGGAGGAGACGATGCGGAAGGTCCTCGCGCTGCTCGTGGCGGCACTGGTGGGAGGTACGCCGATGGCCCTCGCCGAAGAGGCGCGTATTGATGTCCATGCCAAGGAGGTGATCGCCTCCGTCAGCCGCACCATGACCGGCGCGTGCATCGAGGACGTGAACCACGAGATCTACGGCGGCCTGTACAGCCAGATGATCTTCGGCGAGAGTTTCCAGGAGCCGGCCTTCGCCCCGCCCGTGCCCGTGAAGGGCTTCCGCGCGTACGGCGGCGAGTGGTCGGTCAAGGGCGAGGAGCTCTGGGCCGCCGCGGGGGAGGGGCCCAAGCTGATCGCCGACCGCCCCGAGGTCGGCGAAGGCGAGGTCGGCGTGGAGGTCTTCTTCCCCGATGCCGCCGCCGGCAACGCGGGCCTGATCCTCAAGGTGGCCGACCCGGGCGAGGGGGCCGACCGCTTCGCCGGCTACGAGGTGTCGCTCGACCCGGCGGGCCGTTGCGTCCGCCTCGGCCGCCACCGCCGGAACTGGGAACACATCCAGGACGTGCCGTGCGGCGTGCCGGTGGGCCGGTGGATTCCGCTCACCGTGCGGATGACGGCGGCGCGGCTGGAGGTCTTGGTGGGCGGGAAGTCCGTCCTCAAGTTCCAGGACGATCTGCATCCGTTGAAGAGCGGCCTCGTGGGCCTCAGGACGTGGCAGCGGCCGGCGCGGTTCCGCCACCTCTGGGTCGAGACGGCGGGCGCGAAGCAGGCGCTCGCGCTGGAGTCGCCCGCCGGCCTCCAGGTCGATGCGGTCAGCCGGATGTGGCGGGCGGTGCGGCGAGGCTCGGCCGCGGGCGGCTTCGCGCTGGAGTCGCCGGGCGCCTTCATCGGCGCGCAGAGCCAGCGGATCACCTTCACGGGCGGGCAGGGGGAGATCGGCATCGAGAACCGCGGCCTCAACCGGTGGGGGATGTGCTGCCGCGAAGGAAAGCCCTGCGAGGGCTATCTCTGGCTTCGGGCCGATAAGCCGACGGATGTCTATGTTGCGATGGAAAGCGGCGACGGCGGGAAGGTCTACGCCGAGGACCGGCTCCATGCCAGCGGCGGCCACTGGCAGCGCGTCGACTTCACCCTCACGCCGAAGGGCGCGGACACCGCCGGGCGGTTCGCCGTCAGCCTCCGACAGCCGGGCTCCGTGGTCGTGGGCCACGCGTACCTCCAGCCGGGCGAGTGGGGCCGGTTCAAGGGCCTGCCGGTCCGCCGGGACGTGGCCGAGGGCCTCATCGCCCAGGGCCTCACGGTCCTCAGGTACGGCGGGTCGATGATCAACCACGCCGAGTACCGCTGGAAGAAGATGATCGGCCCGCGCGACCGCCGCCCGCCGTACCGCGGCACGTGGTACGCGTACTCAACGAACGGGTGGGGGATCGTGGACTTCCTGAGCTTCTGCGAGGCCGCCGGATTCCTGGGCATCCCCGCCCTCAACATGGACGAGACGCCCGAGGACATGGCCGACTTCATGGAGTACGTCAACGGTCCGGCCGACAGTCCGTGGGGCCGGCGGCGGGCCGCGGACGGGCACCCCGCCCCGTACCGCCTCACGCACGTCGAGCTTGGGAACGAGGAGGCGGTGAACGAGGCGTACTGGCGGAAGTTCAGGCCCCTGGCCGAGGCCGTCTGGGCGAAGGACCCCCAGGTCATCCTCGTGGTCGGCGACCTCGCCTACGCCAAGCCGATCGCCGACCCGTACCGGTTCGACGGGGCGCCGGGAATCAAGAGCCTGGAAGCCCACAGGAAGATCCTCGACCTGGCGAAGGAGCGCGGCCGCGAAGTCTGGTTCGATGTTCATATTTGGAATGATCGGCCGCGCGACCCGGAAGGGCTCGGCGGCATCCCGAGCTTCATCCAGGCGCTCGGCCGGATCAGCCCGGGCGCGAAGTTCAAGGCGGCCGTCTTCGAGCTCAACGCGGGGAACCACGCCCACCGGCGGGCCCTCGCCAACGCCCACGCCATCAATGAGTTGGAGCGGATCGGCGGCTCGGTGCCGATCGTCTGCTCGGCCAACGGCCTCCAGCCCGATCGGCAGAATGACAACGGGTGGGACCAGGGC
Organism: Planctomycetota bacterium; assembly: GCA_026387055.1. Classification (GTDB taxonomy): domain Bacteria; phylum Planctomycetota; class Phycisphaerae; order FEN-1346; family FEN-1346; genus JAPLML01. The sequence continues at coordinate 8,283 of JAPLML010000494.1, forward strand.
CTCTTGTTCCTGAGCCCCTCGCAGGTCTGGCCGCAGCCGCCGTACTTCGCGACGCAGATGATCGCGCGGAATTATCTTCCCAAGTGCGTGCGGGCCGACGTGCAGGCGCCCGCCGACTCGCTCGACGTCACGGCCAAGACGAGCGAGGACGGCCAGGTGCTCACCCTCCAGGTGGTCAACATGGAAGACAAGCCCGTGCCCGCGCGGATCACCCTTGACGGCTTTGTGCCGGTGAAGCCGACGGCCCGCGTAACGGAGCTTGCGGCGCGGCTGGATGACGTCAACACGGCCGAGGCGCCGGACCGCGTCAGGCCGGCCGAGCGCGAGTGGCGGCACGAGTTCAAAGACGGTACTATGCAATACACCTGCCCCCCGAACTCGTTTACCATCTTTAGGTTCCAGTAGCGTGCGCCAGGTGGCTGTTGGGTGCGCGTCGGGCCGTGCCAAGGAGAGCCGTGTATGTGTTCCGACCTGCTAATGGCGGCAGCGCTGGTTCTCATGCTGCTGGCGGCCGCGGTCTATGCCGAGGCGCCGGCCGGGGGCGAGGCGGCGCCGGAGCGGTGGTCGCCCGAGAAGGCATGGGAATGGTACAACAATCAGCCCTGGCTCGTGGGCTTCAACTACCTGCCGAGCACCGCCGTCAACGACACCGAGATGTGGCAGAAGGAAACCTTCGACCCCGCCACCATCGACCGCGAGTTCGGCTGGGCCCGCCAGATCGGCTACAACTCCTGCCGCGTGTTCCTCCAGTTCATCGTCTGGAAGGCCGACCCGCAGGGCTTCCGCAAGCGCTTCGAGCAGTTCCTGGCGCTGGCCGACAAGCACGGCCTCACGGTCATGCCGATCTTCTTCGACGACTGCGCGTTCTCCGGCAAGGAGCCGTACCTCGGCAAGCAGGACGACCCGGCGCCGGGGGTCCACAACAGCGGGTGGGTGCCGAGCCCGGGCAAGAAGGTCGTGGCCGACCGCCGCGCCTGGCCGGAGCTGGAGAAGTACGTGAAGGACCTGGTGGGGGCGTTCGGGCGCGACAAGCGGGTGGTCATCTGGGACCTCTACAACGAGCCCTCGACGCCGGAGAGCCCGGCGCTCGTGGAGTCGGCCTTCCGCTGGGCGCGGGAGGCGAAGCCGGAGCAGCCGCTGACCACCTGCCTCTTCGGCGGCGGGGGGCTGCCGGAGCGGATCGCCGCGCTTTCCGATATCATCAACATTCATAACTACAATGATCTTGGCAACGTGAAGCGCGAGATCGCGGCGCGGAAGGGCCTCGGCCGCCCCCTCCTCGTCAGCGAGTGGATGTGCCGCGGGCAGAACAGCCGCTTCGAGTCGCACCTGCCGTACTTCCGCCAGGAGCGCATCGCCTGCTGGAACTGGGGCCTCGTGGCCGGGCGGACCCAGACGTATTACCCGTGGGGCTCGCCCCAGGGGGCGCCCGAGCCGAAGGTCTGGCACCACGACGTGCTGCGCAAGGACGGCACGCCTCTCGATCCGGCGGAGATTCTCGCGATCGGCCTCGAGACCGGCGCCCTGGAGATGCGCGAGCTCGTGCCGACCGCCGAGCCGATGCCCGTCGCGTGGCACTACGCGTCGGATCCGTGGCCGGGGCCGGACTGGGCCAGGCCGGAGTTCAACGACTCGAAGTGGCGCCAGGGCGCGGCCCCCTTCGGCACGCCCGATCCGGCCCACGCCCGAAAGCCGAACACGCCGTGGAAGGCGCCCGACATCTGGCTCCGCCGCACGGTCGAGCTGCCGGATGTGAAGGGCGGGGCGCTCTTCCTGCGCGTGTACCACGACGAGGACGTCGAGGTGTACCTCAACGGCGTCCTGGCGGGCAAGGCCGCCGGCTTCACCGTGGGGTACGTCCTCATCCCCGTGACGCCGGAAGGCCGCGCGGCCGCGAAGGAGGGGAAGAACCTCCTGGCGGTGCACTGCCACCAGAGCGTCGGCGGGCAGTATATCGACGTGGGGATCATGCAGTGCGAGCCGCGCTCCAGCAGGAGAGGCGCTCGCTCGGAATGACCGGGTGCGGCGGGTCGGGAGACCCGCCGCGCGAAGTGGCGTTGTAGCGCCAGGTCCTACACCACGGCCTTTACCTCGAACCTGCCGCACTCCTTGCCGGCGGCGTCCAGCAGCACGCCCTCGGCCCTGCCGGCGTAGAAGACGCCGAACCGCCCCTCCAGGAGGACCTTTCCCCCGGCGGCCTTCGCAAGGAGCGGCACGCACGTCACGCCCAGCGGCGTGCAATCGAGCACCGGGTAGTTGCCCCCGATCCGCGCCGCGTACCAGTCGACGTGAAACGCGTAGGTCTCGCCGGGCCCCAGCTCGGCGAAGGGGCTCAGGATCTCGCTCTCCACGAGGTACGGCGTCTCGATTGGATCTTCTTTGATATCAGCAATCGTTGTTCCGGTGACGATCTGGCCGGGGCCGCTCATCCAGAACTCGACCGACGCGTTGTCGGGGTACGTCTTGCCGGGGAAGTACGTGAACCGCTCGACGAAGGCGTACCCGGCGGCCCCGTCGACCGTGGCCGCCCACCCCGCCGAGTTGTCGAGGCCGGCCTTTCCCACGAGCCGCCGGTAGTGGGCGCGGAACAGCGTCTCGCCCTCCGCCGGCCCCTTGACGAGGCCGAACTGGGGATTGTTCACCAACCCGAACATCTCCGCGTACCCGCGGGCGTACCGGCTTTTGGGGTTCGTGGGCGAGTAGCAGCGGATCTCCTTGTTGTAGCCCTCGCCCGTGCGGCTGGCGGTGCTCAGCTGCGTGACCTGCCAGATGCCCCACCGTTGCACCTTCTGAGATATGTTCTTCATCGTGGAGTCAAATCCCACGCGCGCGGCGCCGTCGTACACGCGGATGACGCGCGAGAACTGGATGCCCGAGCGCTTGTCTTCGAGGCTCGTGAGCTTGACGGCCGCGTTCGCTCCCGCGGGTTCGACGATGGCGGCGGCGTGCGGGCTTCCGTCGAGGACGGCGTCGGGCGGGCCCGGCCACTCCTGGTCGCTCGACCATCCTTGGGGGGCGGGCCAGAGCTTGTCCCCGCCGTAGTTGAGCCACGCGCCGTTCGGGCCCAGCCCGTCGGGCGTCGGCTTCTTGCCCGCCAGGTCCGCGTTGACCCACAGGTACTCGAAGTCGCCGAGCTTGAACTGGATGACCCGCCCGCCGATCTCGGGCACGACCTGGACCTCCACGAGGCCGTTCGTCAGGGCAAGCGACGCCCACCCCCGGTACTCCGCCTTCTTGGCCTCCGACCCCATCGCCGGCAGCGCGGCGGCGAGGACCATCAGGATAGCGCAACGGACTCTGGTCACGGCGGGCTCCTTACAGGGTTCGAGACAACATAGCCGTCGCTTCCGCGGCGTATCTGTTTAGCGAGTGTGCCATTGCCCCGATAGGTCGCCGCGGCGACTGGCACGGCCGGCTTGTCCGGCCGTGGCAGAGCGCCGGCCACATTCCCCACGGCCGGACAAGCCAGCCGTGCCACACCTGCCGGGATACGCAAAACACGTACGAGGGGAGGGGGGGAGCACGGAAGGGGCGCCCCCAACGCACCGCGGGTTTCTGACCTGCCGCCCGTGGCGGCGGGGGGAGGGCAAGCGGCCGTCCGAATTGGTCTTCCCGAATTCGTAAAAGATGGTAGCATGAGTACAATGCCGGGCGGCACGGCGCCGCGCCTGTTTCTGCGCGGCGGCTCTCCGTACCTGTTTGACGACTGTGCCATTGTCCCGATAGCAGTTGTGGCACGGCCGGCTTGTCCGGCCGTGGCAGAGCGCCGGCCACATTCCCCACGGCCGGACAAGCCGGCCGTGCCACACCTGCCGGGGTACGCCAAACACGGGCACGACCGGCCGTGGCACACAGTTGAGCGGCGCGCGGCAGGACAGGAGAGCCGCCGCGCGGAAGCGCGAACTGGGAACGGAGCATGGCCATGGATCAGCCAGGTCAGGCCGGTTTCCGAAGGAGGCTCCGACAGGCGGGACGGCGGATCACCGCCAACCTGCTCCTCGAGGAGTCCGCCTTGGCGGCGATGGTCGCCGGCCTGGTGGCGGCCGTGACGGTCCTCTGCCAGCGGGCCTTCTCGGTCCGCCCGCCGGTCATTCCTGCGGTGGCGATTCTGGCGGCGGTGGCGGCGATCTACGTTCTCGTCCGCTGGTGGCTCCGGCGGCCGAGCCCGATGAGGATCGCGCTTGAGATCGACGAGCGGCTGGCCCTGCGCGAGCGGTTCAGCACCACCTTGGCCGTGAGCGAAAGCGCGGACCCGTTCGCCGTTGCCGTGCGCGAGGAGACGTACGCCCGGCTGCCGCGCGTGAACGTGGCCGGCCGTTTCCCGATCCGCCTCTCGCGCCGTTGGGCCTACGCGGCGGCGGGCTGGGCGGCGGTCGCGCTCCTGGTGTTCTACATGCCTCCGCTCGACCTCCTGGGCCGCGAGGCGGAAGAGAAGAAGGCGGCGGCCGAAGAGAAACGCCTCGAGCAAGCCCGCACAAGCGTCAAGCAGGAGGTGGCCAAGGTCGAGGCCATGGTCAAGCAGCTCGGTGCGGCGGAGATGGCCGCCGAGCTGGCCACGCTCAACGAGGCCGCGCCCGGCACCCCGCCGGCGGAGATCCGGCGCCAGGCGATCCGGGCGCTCGGCGAGCTTCCCGCCAAGCTCCAGCAGTCGCAGGCGGGGGAGCGGGCCGAGGCCGCCCAGGCCCTCCAGCAGATGATGAAGCAGCTCAAGATGCCGTCGCAGGGCCTTTCGCGCGACCTGGCGAAGGCCCTGGCCCGCGGCGAGTTCCGCGAAGCCGCCAACCTGATCCGCAAGATGCAGGAGCGGGCGGCCCAGCGCGACCTCAAGCCCGAGGAGCGAGAGGCCCTGGCCAAGGAGCTGGCCGAACTCGCCAAGCAGATGGAGCGGCTCGCCGAGCAGCGCAAGGCCATGGAGGAGGCGCTCGAGAAGGCCGGCCTCGACAAGAAACTCGCGAACCTCGACGAGGACGCCCTGCGCCGGGCGCTTGAGAAGTCGGGCCTCGACGCCCAGGAGATCCAGAAACTGATCGACAAGGCCCGCGCCTTTCGGACGGCCTCCGCGAACTGTCGGGCGCTCGGCCAGGCCCTGGCGGCGTGTTCGTCGGGAACGCCGGGGCTCGACGGCCTTTCGCCCGATGGCCTGGCGGCTCTCGCCGGCCAACTCGACGCCCTGGAGGCGATGCGCCAGCAGCTCGCCCTCATGAACGCGACGCTCGACGAAATCGAGTCGGGCATGGCCATGCTCGGCATGGGCATGGGCCTGATCGGGCCTTTCGAGTTCGGCGATTCGGACCAGGCGGCGGGCGGCTCGGGCGGGCCCGGCAGGGGCTCGGCGCCGGTCGAGACGGCCGAGAGCGGCGACTTCAAGACGTCCTCCACGCGGGTCCGCAGCCCTGCCGGCGCAGGGCCCATCGTCGGCACCTGGTACGAGCAGGAGGAGCAGATCAAGGGCGAAGCGCAGCGCCAGGCCCAGGAAACCCTCCAGGCCGCCAAGGACCGCGCGGCCGAAGCCGTCAGCGAGAACCGCATTCCCTCCAGGTACCACGGGGCGGTGAAGCAGTACTTCGGCGACCTCGACAAGAAACCGGAGACGAGCAAGTAGGGGTTGAAGGGCCGCGGCGCGGCGGGTCAGGCGCGCCTTTGGCGCGAGGCCGGATTGCCGGGTGGCACGGCCACGCGCTGTTGCGTGGCCGTGCAGTGTCGCGCGCGGGAGCAAGCACGGTCACGCAACAGCGCGTGACCGTGCCACCCATGCCGGACACGCACGGGTCAGGAGACCTGCCTCGCAAGATCAACTCCCATGAGAATGCTTCTGGCCATCCTGTGCATCACGCTCGCACTCGTTGGCGCGGGCTGCCGCGACGCCGACCGGGACCGGCGCGAGGTCGTCCTCTACTCGTCGGTTGACCAGGACCTCGCCGAGCCGATCATCGCCGAGTTCGAGCGCGCGAGCGGCATCAAGGTGCGAGTCCGCTTCGACACCGAGGCCTCGAAGACCATCGGCCTGGTCCAGCGCCTCCGCGCGAAGGCCGACCGGCCCGAGGCCGACGTCTTCTGGTCGAGCGAGGTCTTCCACACCGTGCGCCTCGCCCGCGAAGGCATGCTCCAGCCGTACCGGGCCGAGGCGGTGGCCGCGTGGCCGAAGGAGTTCGCCGACCCCGAGGGCCGCTGGTACGGTTTCGGCCTGCGGATGCGCGTCGTGGCGTATCACACGGGGCGGGTGACGGAGGCCGAGGCGCCGGCCACGCTTGAGGCGCTGCTCGACCCGAAGTGGCGCGGCCGCCTCGTCATGGCCTCGCCCGAGTTCGGCACGACGTGCGGGCACGTGGCCGCCTGGTTCGTCCACTACGGTCCGGAGCGGGCGACGAAGTTCCTGGAGGGACTGAAGGCCAACGCCGTCCGCCTGGTCGACGGCAACTCGACGGCCGTCCGCCTCGTGGGTACGGGCCAGGCGGACCTGTGCCTGACCGACAGCGACGACGTGTACGCCGCCCAGCGGAACGGTTGGCCGGTGGCGATGAAAATGCTGTCGCACGGCAGCGCCGGCGTGCTCGCGATTCCGAACACCGCGGCGATGGTCCGCGGCGCGCCGCATCCCGACGAGGCGCGGGCCCTGATGGCGTACCTTCTGAGCGAGGCGACCGAGCGGGGGCTCGCCCGAAGCGACTCGCACAACACGCCCGTCCACGAGGCGGTCGCCCGCGAGTTTCCCGCCTATGCGTGTCCGCCGCGGCTGCCGGTGGATTACGCGAAGGTGGCCGAGAGCATTCCCGCGGCCATCGATGCGGCTAGGAAGGTCCTGAGATGATTCCAGGTTGCGCGTGCTTCCTGGCAGGGTGGCACGGTCACCCGCCGTTGGGTGGCCGTGCGTCGCAGGGGCAGGAGCACGGCCACGCAACAGCGCGTGACCGTGCCACCCGCGTGACGTGCGCAGTTCCGGTTGGCCGATGAGGAATCGATGCGAACGAGCGCCGCTGCTTGGATCTTGGCGGGGCTGGGCGGCGCGGCCTGGCTGGCGGTTATCTTCCTGCCACTCTTGCTGTTATATGTATTGGCGGCCGCCACTCGCGCTGCCGATGACCCGTTGTGGTCCGCATCCGCGCTCGTCAGCCTGACGGCCCGGACGGCGGCGCTGGCGGCCGTGGTGGCCGCGCTGGCGGTGCTCGTGGGTTACGTCCCCGGGCGGCTGCTGGGCACGACCGAGCGGCACTCCTCCCTCCTCTTCTGCCTGACCCTCGCCCCGGTCCTCCTGCCGCGGTACGTGCTGTACTACGTCTGGTCTCTGCTCCTGGCGCCGACCACCTCGCTGGGTCAGTACCTCGGGGTGCAGCCGCTGGCCGTCACGCAGTGGATCGGGACCGTCATCACGATGCTGGTGCTCGTCCTGTGGTACTGGCCGCTGGCGGCGCTCCTCTTGGCGCAGGGCTGGCGGAACCTCGACCGGGAGGTGCTCGAAAGCGCCGCCCTGGAGGCCGGGGCGTGGCGGCGCCTGACGCGGGTGATTCTGCCGATGCTCCGCGGGCCGCTGGCCCTGGCCTTCGCGGTGTGCTTCGCGATGGTGCTCGTGGAGTACGACACGTTTCACCTGGCGGGCGTGAGCACGATCGGCCCTGCGCTCGGCGCGATCTATGAGCAGACGGGCTCGGCGGAGGCCGTGGCCCGCGCGAGCCTGCCGCTGGTGGCGGCGGCGGCCGGCGTGGGCCTCGCCCTTTCGCGCCGCCTGGGAAGCGCGCTGGTGCAGGCGCCGCTGTCGGCGCCCGCGCCGGGACGGCGGTCCGGATGGATCGTTTTCGCGATTCTTATCGGCGTCTCGCTCGCGGCGCCCCTCGGGCTGCTTGTGACGAGCGTGAACGACTTCTCGGCGCTCGAGCAGTTCTGGCGCCTCCAGCGGGACGGCCTCGCGAACTCGGTGCTGGCTGCCGTGCTGGCCTCGGCGCTCGCGATTCTCGTGGCCGCGGGCGTGCTGGCCGCCGAGCGCCTCGGCGCCGCGGGCCGGTGGCTGGCGGCGCTCATGCAAGTGACGGTGCTCGTGGCCATGTTTGTGCCGGGGGCCCTGGTGGGCGTGGCCATCATGAGGATGCAGTCGGTCCTCGGCCTGCCGGCGGTCGTGAGCGATGGGTGGTGGATCCTCTCGGCGGGCCAGGCGGCGCGGTTTGCGGGCGTGGCGCTGGTGGTCCTGCGCCTGTCGCGCGACGGGGCGGACGAGCACTTCCGCGAGATGGCCGGGGCCGACGGCGCCGGGCCGGTTCGGGCGTGGCTGCACGTGCACCTGCCGCGCACGTGGCCGCTGGTCGTCGGCGCGGCGATGCTCGTGGCGATGTTCAGCCTGACGGAGATTCCGGCGACGCTGGTCCTCCTTCCGCCGGGCGTGCCCGACTTCACGCAGCGGCTCCTCAACCAGATGCATTACGCGCGGGACCAGCACGTTATCGCGTCGTGCCTGGCGCTCGTGGCGGTCTACCTCGCGCTCGCCGTCCTCGTCGTCCTCCTGGCGAGGGTGAAGACTTGGCGGGCCGGCGCCGCGCCGCTTCTCCTGCTGGCGGCCTGCCTGGTCTGCCCAGGTTGCGAGGCCGGGCCGCAGGGCGAGGCGACGCCCCACGTCCTTTGCCTCATCGGCTCAAGCGGCCGCGGGCCGGGCGAGTTCCTGTACCCGCGGGCCATTGCTCTCGACGCCGGGGGAGCCCTCTACGTGGCCGACAGGACGGGCCGCGTCCAGCATCTCTCCCCTGAGGGGCAGCCGCTTGGCGTCCTCCAGTTGCCGATGTCGGAGAAGGGATACCCGACGGGCCTGGCGGTCGGCCCCGACGGGAACCTCTACGTGGCCGACACGCACTATCACCGCGTGCTTGTGTATGAGCATTTAGGCCGGGGCGCAGCCCCGGCTCCTGAATCGCCGCGGGCCATGTCGGAAGCCGGGGCTGCGCCCCGGCCTACATGGCGGCTGGTGCGCGAGTTCGGCTCGTTCGGCACGGGCGACGGGCAGTTCCTCTATCCGACGCACGTGGCGTTCGCGGCGGATGACAATGTAGGCCGGGGCGCAGCCCCGGCTCCTGAATCGCCGCGGGCCGTGTCGGAAGCCGGGGCTGCGCCCCGGCCTACATTTCGTATATATGTCAGCGAATACGGCGGCAACGACCGCGTGAGCGTCTTTACGCCCGAGGGCGCGTTTGTGGGGAGTTTCGGCCGGCCGGGCTCCGGCCAGGGCGAGTTCTCGCGTCCCGAGGCGCTCGCCGTCGACGCGCGGCGGCGCGTCCTCTACGTCGCCGACGCTTGTAATCACCGCATCGCTCGGTACACTCTTGAAGGTCAGTTGACAGGATACTTCGGTTCCGTCGGGCAGGGGCCGGGCGAGCTTCGGTATCCGTACGGCCTTGCCCTGCTGGCCGACGGGACGCTCGTGGTGTGCGAGTACGGGAACAACCGGCTTCAGTTCTTCGGCCCGGACGGGCGAAGCCTGAAGTGCCTGGGCCGCGCGGGACGCGCCCCCGGCGAGCTCGCCTACCCGTGGGGCGTGGCCGCGGGGCCGGACGGCAACGTCTACGTCGTTGATGCCGGGAACAACCGGGTCCAGGTGTGGCGGCCGTAAGAGTGTGTCCTGGCCCAGTGATTGGGTGGCGCGATGTATCAGTTTCGGAGGGTGGCACGGCCACGCGCCGTTGCGTGGCCGTGCATCTCGGCCGAGCGGAAACCATGGCCACGCAACGGCGCGTGGCCGTGCCACCCGGCCGTTGGCGGCGGGCAAGACTGCCCGCCGCGCACTCGTGTCGAAATCATCGGAACGGGTTGATGCTTGCGGCGCTGACATTCCGGTTTGCCCACCCGTGGTGGCTGGTGACCGCGGCGCTCGTGGTGCCGATGGTGTGGCTGGCCTGGCGGCACCTGGCGGCGGCCGGGCCGGTGCGGCGGGTGCTCGCCGTCGTCGTCCGCGTCCTGGTGGTCGGGCTGCTGGCGGCGCTCCTGGCGGACCCGCTGCTGACGCGCATCCATGACCGCGTGACGGTCATCGCGATCGTCGATCGCAGCCTGTCGATCCCCGCGCCGCTTCGCGAGAGCAGCCTGGCCTGGCTCGCCGAGGCCGCCGGCGCCAAGCGGCCCGAGGATCGCCTGGCCGTCATCGACGTGGCCGAGGCGGCCATCATCGAGAAGCTTGCGAGCACCGACCCCACCGTCAGCCAGCGGGCCGTGAGTCTGGCGGGCGAGCAGACGAACCTGGCGGCGGCGCTGGGCCTCGCGCTGGCGATCGCGCCGCCCGACAGTGCCGCGCGGCTCCTCCTTGTCAGCGACGGCAACGAGACGCTGGGCGACCTGCGCGAGGCGGCCCGCGTGGCGGCGGCCAACAACATCCCCGTCGACGCCCTCGCCCTGACGTACCGGTACCCGCAGGAGGTGTATTTCAAGCGGCTCGTCTCGCCGCCGAACGCGAGCAGCGGGCAGACGATTTCGCTGCGGTTCGTCCTCGAAAGCACCGCCCCCGCGAAGGGGAAGATCCTCCTGGCGCTCAACGGCCAGCCGATCCAGCTCGGCGGGACGGGCGACGACGTGGCCGCCCCGATCGCGCTCAAGGCCGGAACGACGGTGAAGACGGTCTCGCTGCCGGTGGGGACGCGCGGCCTCCATGAGTTCGAGGCCACGTTCATCCCCGACGATCCCCGGCAGGACAAGCTGGTCCAGAACAACAAGGCCAGCAGCGTCACGTACGTGGCGGGGCCGGGCCACGTGCTCGTGGTCGACGAGGATGGCCAGTCGGCGGCGGCGCTCGTCAAGGCCGTCCAGGGCGCCGGCATCGACGCCCGCTACAGGGCGGCGGGCGAGTTCCCCGAGAACCTGGCGAAGCTGCTCGACACCGACGCCGTCCTGCTCGTGAACACTTCCAGCGCCGCGTTCACCTACGCCCAGCAGGAGATGCTCGTCAACTACGTGAAGGAGGCGGGCGGCGGCCTCGTGATGGTGGGCGGGCCGCAGTCGTTCGGCGCCGGCGGGTGGATCGGGTCGCCGGTGGCCGAGGTGCTGCCGGTGGACCTCGACCCGCCGCAGAAGAAGCAGATGCCGAAGGGGGCGCTCGTCCTCGTCATGCATAGCTGCGAGATGCCCGACGGGAACTACTGGGGCAAGCAGGTGGCGATGGCGGCGGTCAACACGCTCAGCCGCCTGGACCTGGCCGGCGTCATCAGCTACGGCTGGGGCACGGGGGGCCTGTGGGACTTTCCGCTCGGCCCGGTGGGCGACAAGGCGGCGATCCTCGCGGCGATCAAAAACATGCAGATGGGTGATATGCCCGACTTCAAGGCGCCGATGGTCGCCGCCTACGACGCCCTGAGCGCGTGCAAGGCGGGGCAGAAGCACTGCATCCTGATCAGCGACGGCGACCCGCAGCCGCCCTCCAGCGCGCTCCTCGCCCAGTTCAAGCAGGCGGGCATCACCTGCACGGGCGTGGCGGTTTACCCCCACTCATCGGCAGATGTGCAGAGCCTCATGCGCATCGCCCAGGCCACCGGCGGGCGGTTCTACAACGTCAAGGACCCCAACGAGCTGCCCCAGATCTTCATCAAGGAAGCGCTGACGGTCAAGCGCGCCCTGATCAACGAGGAGACCTT
>JAPLML010000438.1 GCA_026387055.1 Planctomycetota bacterium
TGTCGGCGATGAGCTCGCGGCTGGGCAGACTGTAGTGCATCCCCTCGTGGCCCATCGCCACGCCGTCGCAGATGCCGGGCACCGAGAAGAGCCACGCGATGCCGCCGCCGGCGAAGACGCCGTGCTCGATGGCCCGCTCCAGCCGCCGCATGTGCGAGTGGCCGGGAATCAGGTCCGTGAAACTCGACACCAGGCCGATGAACGGCTTGTCGATCTCGCTCGGCGCGAGGTTCCCCGTCGCCAGCAGGAGGGCCCGCGCGGGCATTCCCCGCAGGCGGTCGCGGAACCAGTCGTGGGGCAGCTTCTTCGCCATGATCCTGTTCCCATGGGGTGGGCGCTCTGCACCCACCGATTACCAGCTTCACGCGCCCGTCGCGGAAGCGGCGGGGGATCCTCCAGCTCGGCGTCTCCCGCCGCTTCCGCGGCGGGCTCGGGTAGTGGCCATGCCACCCCTGTCGGAGACCCTGCGCGCAACCCACGCGGAGATGCGCGGCACGATGGACGTTTCCGAGGCTTGGACTCAGCGGCCGCTTCGCCGGAGCCCCGCGTCCACCCGAAGGTGGATCATCTACCCCATAGGGAAACGCATACTTACCAGCGGCGAATCATAGCCGCCACGCGCAACGGTGTCAAGAACGAACTCCGCGAGGACTATACTGAGCCAGTCTTGGGGGGTGGCACAGCCACGCGCCGTTGCGTGGCCGTGCATTGTCCGGAGCCACGCACGGCCACCCAACAGCGGGTGGCCGTGCCACCCTGCATCAATGAGGCGTTGTGGAATTCACGGCGCTGCCGGCGGCGGGGCCGGGGCAGGGGGCTTCTCGGCCGCCGGAGGCGCGGCCGGCGCCGCGGGCTTCTCCTCGGCCGGCGGGGCGGCGTCCTGCTTGGTGTTGGCCTTCCACAGGCTGACCGCCGAAAGGAAGCCATGATGGTCCGCATGCTCCTTCTGCGTCGCCAGGATGCCATAGTCGCGAACCACGAACGCCACCTCGGGACACAGGTCCTCGATCGCCTGGAGGGCGGCGCCGAGCTTCACGCCCTTGAGCTGGAGGCTGACGTGCAGATCGTTCAGGCCGCGCCCGGCATCGAGCATGATCGGGACCTTGCAGGCCTCCCGCAGGAGCTTCACGGCTTCGGGCATCGGGGTGTCGGAGAAATCCAGGTTGGCGGTGCCCTCGAGGGCCGCGATCATCTTCTCCTTCACCGGCCCGGACGGCTGCTGAGCCTCGGTGTCGGGCTGAGGTCCCGCCGGCGGCCGGGGCGCCTCGGAGGCCAGGCGGCCCATCAGGGCCTGCAGCTGCTCGAGCTCGGTGTTGAGCCGGTTCAGCTTCGCGTCGGCCTCGGCCAGGGCGGTCGTGGCCGCCTCGCGTTTCGCCTCGGCCTCGACGAGGTCCTTGAGGTCCGCCGTCTTGGCCTTGTCCAGGCCCTGCTGGGCGGCGTCGGCCTGCTGCTTGACCTTGGCGAGGGCCTTCTCCTGGGCCTCGTACTCGCCGCGCAGGGCGATGAGCTGCCGGATCACTTCCGCCTGCACGGTCCCGAGCTCCGCCTGGGCCTGGGCCACCTTGGCCTTGGCCAGCAGGATGGCCGGATGGCCCTCCATCGCCTGATTGAGCAACTCTTCAAGGCTTGGTGCCCCCGGCAGGCTGCCGGACGAGGCCATGAATATGGCGATCACCGCGGCGCCCACCGTCCAACGCCTCGGCCCAAGCCTGCCCGCGTTCGTGGCCGTCATGCTGATCTCCTTCGGCTTGAGTGATCCGTCGTACTTCTGTTGCAGGGCGGCGCGTGGCATCGGACAATGCACGGCCACGCAACGGCGCCCGCCGCGGCGGGCAAGCTGTGACCGTGCCACCCGGCTATGGCCATGCCACCCGGCTACTTCATGGCTTCCTGAAGGGCCACGATCTGGTCGGCCACCGCCCGGCGGATGGTGTCGAGGCGGGGCATGCCGGCCGCCTTCTCGGGGCTCAGGACCTCGAAGCCGTCGGCGGGGAACCGCGCGCCGCCCAGCGTGTAGGCCGACCAGTCGTCCTGGATGCCGTCGGCGGTCCGCGCGAGCAGGGCCTCGGCCTTCTCGCGCTCCTTGGCGGCCTTGCCCGCGTCCTTCGCCTGCTTGATGAGCGATTCCAGCCTGCACAGGTACTTGAGGTCGTCGACGCCCTCGCGCGACCGCTCGTACTCGAGGGTCGGCCAGACCGCCGCCCCGTCGGTCCGCACGAGCGACCCGCGCTCGTTGCGCAGGTTGTAGTACCACTCGACCTTGCCGCGTACGCCGTGCTTCGTCATCTTCCAGAAGAAGAAGCCGAACGGGAACCGCCCGGACCCCGCGTTCACGAACCACGGGATCGCGCCGGTCTTCTCCTGGAGCTCCGCCAGGAACGCCTTGTTGA
>JAPLML010000511.1 GCA_026387055.1 Planctomycetota bacterium
TCGGGCACCGCCTCGCCCGGCCCCGGCGGGATCGCGACCTTGTACGTGGCGGAGCCCTCGAAGTCGGGCGTCAGCGCGAGGCGGATGCGCTCGACGTCGTCCTCGCCCCCGGCCGGCTCCACGCGCCGCGTGACGAGCGGCGTCGTGCCGCGGCTGACGATCACGTCGAACGGCTGCTTGTAGTCCGTGTGGCGGACGGTGGCGTAGACCTCGACCTCGGTGTTTCGCCGCACGCGCTTCGGCGCGAAGACGCGGACCACCTCGTAATCCTTCGGCGGATTCGGGTTCCCCAGGCCGACGGCGTAGAGCGGCACGCGGCGGGCCTTGAGGAGGCGGGCGGCGTCCTCGCCGGTCCCGCCCTCGTTCCGGCAGCCGTCGGTCACCAGGACCACGGACGCCAGGGGCAGCCCGCGCAGTTCGGCCTCCATGTCGCGCACCGCCCGGAAGAGGTTGGTCGAGGCGCCGGCGGGCTTGAGCGCCGCCAGGTTGCCCGCGCGGCGGGCCTCGCCATCGAAGGAGTACACGACCACCTTCGAGACGTCGGCGATCCGTTTGAGGATGGCGTCGGCGTCAGGGCCGGAGAGGAGCTGCCGCGCGGCATCGAAGCGGCTTTTCTTCGCGTCGCCGGCCCCCACGTCGGCGATCGACATCGAACGCGACGAGTCGACCAGCACCGCCGTGAAGACCGCCCGCGGGGGCCGCGTCATCCGAATCGCCGGCACCGCCAGAAGAACAAAGAGCAACGCGAGCGCCACCAGGCGCAGCGCCAGCAGCACCCGATGGTGACGCGACTGCCCGCCTCGCGAAGCGCGGCGGTAAAGGTACCACACGAGGACCGCCCCCCCGCGAAGGCAAGCACGAGCACCTCCACCGGGACGCGGCTGAGGAAGACCAGCCTGCCCTCGGCGAAGGCATCGAGCGGATACTTGAAGAGCTTTTCAAATACGCCCATCGTGACTCAAACCTCGTATCTGTCGCTTCCCACGCGGCGGGTCAGGGTACGTGGTTAGCGTACCCCGGCAGGTGTGGCACGGCCGGCTTGTCCGGCCGCCGGGAATGTGGCCGGCGCTCTGCCACGGCCGGACAAGCCGGCCGTGCCACACCTCCTATCGGGACAATGGCACACGCGCTAAACACGTACGGGTCAGGAGGTCCGCCGCGCGAAGCGCACGTTACTCCTTGACGCTCTGGCCCAACAGCTCGTAGTACTTGTTCACCAGCGGGCGATACTGCGGCGGACACTCCTCGCGCTGGAAGTCCTTGAGCCGCTCGGCTTCGAGCTTGGCGTCGAGCTCGGCCATGAGTTTGCCGCCGATTTTGCGGACGATGGCCAGGAGTTCCTCGCGCTTGGCCTCATCGGAGGCAAGAACCTTGGGCAGGGCGTCGTAGTTCTCGGTCAGCCGCCTAATCTGCCCGGCTTCGGCGGCAGCGAACCGCCGCTGCTCCAGGTGGCGGGCGAGGCTCGCGAGGTCCGTCGCGGCCTTCTGGCCGAGTTGGCGGCGCTCGCCGTCGCCCAGCGTGCCGGCATTGCCGGCCTGCGCCTCGGGTTGGCCGCCCGCCTGCTCGCCGCCTTCCTTGCGCCCCTGCCCCGCGGTCGCCGCGGCGACAGCGCCCGTCTGGGCGGCGCCTTCCTTGCCGCCGAGGCGGGCCAGTTCGCCGGCGACGCGGTCGGCCTCGAACTTGGCCCGCACGAGTTCCGACTTGTAGTCCGAGGCCAGCGTGCCGGCGGCCTCACGAAGTTTGTCGAGGACAGCCTGCACGCCCGCCTCGGCCTTCGCCTGGTCGGCCCCCGCCGACTTGGGCCGCGCCGCATCCAGCTCGACGGCGGCGTTGGTCATCTTCTGGACGACCTGGTGCCGATCGACGCCGCGGTCGGCCTCCTCGACGCTGCGGGCCGTCTCCGGCCGGACGCCCTCTTGCACCCACTGGCGCAAGGCCCCGAGTTCCTCCTTCAGCCGCTCCGTGGCGGCGCGAGTCTCCCCTTGGCGAAACGCGAGCCGCGCCAGGTCCCGCTGCTGCCCCGCGGAGGGCTTGCCCCCGTCGCCCAACTGACCCTCGACCCCGGCGGTGGCAGCGCGGACCTCCCGCTGGTCCCGCAGGATGCCCTCGGTGCGGGCCTGGGCCAGATCGAGGGCCTGCTCCAGGCTGTGCCGCTGAAGCCCCTGGACGCTCTTGACCGCCTCCAGCAGGTTGTCCTGGGCCCGCTTGACGTCGGGGATGGCCTGCTGGACGCCGCCTTCGCGCATCTTGCCGGCAGCCGCGAACATGCCGCGCGCGGCCGCGTCGAGCTTGCCGGCCATCGTGGCGAACGCGGGATCGGTGCCGGCGGCGGCCTTCGCGTCCATCGCGGCGGCCTTGGCCCGCTCGGCCAGGGCCCGCTGGTCCTGGGCCAGGGCGCCGGCGGAATCGCCTCCGCCCCCGGCCGGCTGGCCGGCCTGCTGACCCGCCGGTTGGCCACCTTGCTGATCGCGTTGCTGCCCGCCCTCTTTCCCCGCCTGCCGCCCGCCCTGCTCGCCCGCCTGCTGTCCAGCTTGTTGACCGCTCTGCTCGTCGCCGGCCTGCTCCTGGCCCTGCCGGCCGCCGGCCAGGGCGGCCGCGCGGTCCATGATCCCCTGGTCGCCCATCTTCAGGTCCTCGGCCTTCTTGGCGAGCCGCTCGGCCTCCTCGATCTTGCGGAGCTCGCGGCGGTACGCGGGGCCGATGATCTCGAAGTTGCTCTGGCCGAGCGGCGCGGCAAGGTCGGCCGCCTTGGCCTCGAGCATGAAGTGGGCGATCTGGTCGAGGGTGGCCTCGCGTGTCGGCTCGGCGCCGCCCATGGCCCCGCCGCCCCTGGCCAGGAGCTCCGGCGACTCGCTGAGGCCGATGAGCGCGAGCTGGGCCATGCCCAGCCGCAGGGACTCGACGGCCTTGCCGGTGTCGTGCTTCACAAGCTCGCCGTGGGCCTTCTTCGCCAGCTCGATGACCCTGAGGCCGTGCGCCTTCTTCGCCTCGGGCACGTACTTCATCTTGACGTATGGGAATACCTCGCCTGAGGAGGGGTCGACCATCGACTGGGCCAGCGCCTCCGACTGCTTGCCGTAGTCGGCCTCGGGCAGCGTCTCCTTCTGCGCGTGGAGGTGCCACACGGCCGCCAGAACGATCGACAGCGGCTCCGAGAGGTACCCGCCGTGGGCCCCGAACTCGGGGAACTCCATCCTCCACGTGGCCCACTGCTCGAAGGGGCTGACCGTAATCATGTAGATGTCCGAGATGGCCTTCTGGCCCTTCTGGTCGCGGGCCTCGACGTGGTAGGTGATGACCGTGCCCGGCTTGGCGGCCGGCTTGAGATCCTCGAGGGCGAACACGGCGGCCCCGCTGACGGCCTTGCCCCCGGGGGCGTCGGCGCCCTTGAGGGGCGCGAGCGCCATGGGCATCCGCACGGGAGGCGGCGCCCCTTCGGCGGCGATCTCGTACACCAGGTCGGCCCCCGCCACGCCCCAGTCGTCGCTCGCCTCGGCGACCAACGACACCAGGCCCCGCGGGTGGGCCGACCCGTCCAACATCGGGAACTTGACCTCGAGCATCGGCGGCTGGTCCTTGAGGGCGCGGACGTAAAACGGGACCGTGCTCGCGAGCTCCTGCCCGTCAACGTCGCGAAGCGCGTAGCCGTACGACGCGTCTTCCTTGACCTCGAACGCGGCGACGGCGGCGGTCTTCGGCTCGCCGACCTTGAACTCCTGCGCCGGCCCGCCCTCCCACGTGAGGGTCGCCGCGGCGAGCGGGTTGTTCGCCGCCAGGATGACCGTGACGGTCGAGCCGACGGGGGCGGAGACGTCGCCGCCGATCTCCGTCGCGTCGGGGAGTTTCAGGTACTCGGGATACCTCGTGGCGACCTGGAGGCCTTCCAGGGCGAGCGGGCTGTAAACCGTGAGGCGGAAGGTGTCAGACGCATATTCACCCGACGATACCTGAAACTCCAGGTCCTCGTTCACGTCCTTGAGGACCGCCGCAAAGCCGTTCGGCCTGTCGATCTCCTTCATCGGCATGTCGCGCCACCGCCCGCCCGCGCCCTCGGCCGCGGGGCGGAAGCGGAGGACCACGGGGCGGGCGGGCGGGCGAGAAAGCACCGCCTCCAGGTCGAACTGCCCGCCGCGAGGCAGGCGCCCGTGGGTCTTCGAGAGGGCGAAGGTGATCGGCGGCTTGGCGGCCTCCAGGGCGGCGCCGCCGGGGGTGCCGGGCGCGAGGTCTTCCGGCATCACCCGCCACGGCGCCAGCACCCGCGACGCATGGTGCCCCACGCTCTGCGGGAACAGGACGCACAGGCCGCCGTAGACCGCCAGGAGGATCACGGCCGCCACGGCATACTTGCGGAACCGGCGGAGGCTCGTGACGGCCTTGAGGTTCACGCCCTCGACCCGCCGCGTCGCGGCATCGAGGACGGCGGCGATCATGCGGGCCTGGCCGGGCGCGAGGTCCCGGCCGCGGCCGAACTCGGCCGCCGTCATCAGGGCGCCCTGAAACTCCTTGCGGTGTTCCTCAACATACAGGGCCAATTGCTCGTCGGGAATCCGGCGGAAAACGTGGACCAGGATGTGCTTGTAGACGAGCGTTCCCACGGCCGCCACGCCCAGGATAAAGAGCGCGGTCCGCACCGGCGGCGACGGCTGGTACAGCCAGTCGGCCAACAGGATCAGCGTGAAGATACCGAGCGATTCCAGGAGGACGATGGCGAGGCCGCCGACCGCCCGGCGGACCTTCCACGCCCGGCGGACCTTCGCGAGCTCGGCCGCCAGCTTGCCGTAATCGGTCATGGTTGAACTCCCCCACCACTGTTTCACTCGGGGCGCGCCACATGCACATCTCCCGCCGCTCCCGCGGCGGGCTCGAACAGCATTCTCGGACAACGACTAATGGCGCATCGTGCGGTTGGCCACAAACAGCTCGGCCGCCGTCAGCCCGATGACGCCGGCGAGAAGATACCACCACAAGCCCTGATCGAGTTTGTCGCGATCCTTCGTGAGCAAGCCGGCGGCCTCGCCCGCCTCGGCGATGGCGGCCTCGGCGCCCTGGAGGGCGGCGGCGATCTCCTCCGGCGCGACCGACGCCGGATCCGCTTCGGCCGGGTCGCGGTTGACGGCAAACTGGAACGCGTCGGCCGGGCCGGAACCGCTCACCGCGTAGAAGCCCGGCAGGGCGGCCACGGCGCTGCCGGCGGAGAGCGCCTCGCCCTTCGGGTCCATCACCTTGCGGCCCTCGGGGACGGGCAGCGTCTCGCCGACAAGGTATCCGGTCCGCTTCTCCGACCGGACCGCCAGGTACCGCACCGTCTGGTGGAGGTACGGGAGGAACACGGCCCGCAGCGCGAGGTTGTTCCACCGCAGGTCCACGGGGCTGGCGAGCATCATGGAGACGCCGCCGCCGATCTCGCGCTCGAGGACGGCGGGCTTGCCATCGTCGAACCGCGCGAGCACCCGCGAGAGCTGCGAGTCGCCGACCTCCCAGAACTGGCGGAAGCGCGGGATCGTGAGGTCGCCGTAGTGCGGGTGCTGGAACACCTCGAACACGGGGTGCTCGAAGTCCACCTTCGCCAGGACCGCCCCCGGCGCGTCGCCCGCGCGGCTGCCGGGCCGGATGACGCCCCTCAGCTTGCACGGCGCCAGGGCCCCGAAGACCTGGCCGAACGTATCCGCCTGCACCTGCTGGCCCGGAAGGAAGAGGATGCCGCCGCCTCGCGCGAGGAGGTCGCCGAGCGCCTTGACGACGGCGGGCGGAACCTCTTTCACGTCGGCCAGGATCGCCACCTGCACGTCGGCGAGGTCCCCGGGGCGGGCCCGGGCCGTCGCCACGCGCTTCACGAAGAACGGCGACTCCGGCGCCGGCGCGAGGACCCTCTCGATGAAGAAGCCCGCGTCCTGGCTGCGGGCGGCGTCGGCGGTCGCCGCGGCGACCCCGGCGGGCGGGCCGCTCACGACGGCCACGCGGATGCGCGGAATCACGCGCGTGTTGAAGTAGTAGACGTTATCGTCGGGCGCCGCATCCGCCCCGGCCACCGTCACCGCGCCGGGGTTGTCGCCCGCCGTGCTGAAGACGTGCCGGAAGCGGACGGGGACGCTCTCGCCCGGGCGGATGTGCACCTTCTGCATATCCACCTTGCGGCCGGCGACCGCCAGCGCCACTTCCACGTCGCGGCGGTCCTGGACCGAGAAGTTGGCGACGCGGACGGCCACGGTCCGCGGCAGGCCGTCCATCGCGGTCGAGGCGGGGTAATCGGCCTCGATGATCGCCAGGTTGTCCGACGTGGCGGGCGGGGCCACGGGGCGAATCGTCAGGCGCGTGCCGGCCGCCAGCTTCCAGTCGCCCTTGAAGCTGCGCCAGCCGGCGCGCTGGAGGTCGGAGACCAGGACGATCTCCTTCTTCCGCGCCGCCGCGCCGCCAAGGACCGCGTCGGCCTTGCGCACGGCCTCCGCCACGTCGGTCCCGCCGTGGCCGGGCGCGAGGGACTTGAGCCTGGATCGGACCTCGTCGAGGCGCGACGACAGCGGCGCCTCGACGCGCGGCACGTCGGCGAACGTGATGAGGGCGGCGACGTCGGTGGCCGGCGAGAGCGAGGCCAGGGCCTCCGCAGCCTCCCTGGCCGCCGTCGCCGCCATGCCTTGCCGCGCCATCGAGGCCGAGACGTCCACGAGGATCACGCGGGCCGTGTCGGCGGCGGCCCCAAGCTCATCCGCCTCCCTGCCCGTGAGGTACGGCCGGGCGAAGGCCAGCACCAGGAGGCCGCAGACGGCGGCGCGCAGGACGAGCAGGAGCATCTCGCGGAACCGCTTGCGGCGGAGGACCTTCCGCGAGACCTTGGCGAAGAACCGCAGCGTCGAGAACGCCTCCCGCCGGACGCGGTCGCGCGTCAGCAGGTGCACCAGGAGCGGCACGGCCACGGCCGCCAAGCCGATCAGAAAGTAGGGGCTCAGGAATGACATCAACCCATCCTGCTTCGTTTATACAGGTACTCGCTCAGCGCGATCTCGAGCGGCCGGGTCGTGTCGAACAGCCGGTAGTCGGCCTTGATGTCGGCGCAGCCCTTCTCGTACCGGCTCAGCAGCGCCCGGAGCTGCTCCAGGTAAACCGGCCGCATGCCGTCGGGCGACACCAGGCTCTTCTCGCCCGTCTCCAGGTCCGTGAACTCGGTCATGGAATCGAAGGGGAAGGTGAGCTCCACGTTGTCCATCACGTGGAAGACGATCACCTCGTGCCCCTTGAAGCGAAAATGCTGCAGGGCCGAGAGCACCGCCTCCGGCTCGTCCAGCAGGTCGGAGATCAGGAGGATCAGGCCGCGGCGCTTCAGGCCCTCGGCCATGTCGTGCAAGGGCTTCGCGATGTTCGTCTCGCCGCCGGGCTCCAGCCCATCGAGCGTGGCCAGGATGTGCTTGAGGTGCGACTGGCGGGCGCGGGCCGGCAGGACGCTCCGCACCTGGGTGTCGAACACGAGCAGGCCCACGGCATCGCGCTGCCGCATCATGAAGTACGCCAGGCACGCCGACAGGTAGGAGGCGTACTGGAGCTTGGAACGCCCCTCCTCGCGCCCGCGGTAGCCCATCGAGGCCGAGGCGTCCATGAGAATGTAGCACGCGAGGTTCGTCTCCTCCTCGAACTGCTTGACGAAGTACCGGTCGGTCTTGCCGAAGACCTTCCAGTCGATGTGCTTGACGTCGTCGCCGGGCGAGTACTGGCGGTACTCGGCGAACTCGCACGAGAAGCCGCGGTAGGGGCTGCGATGCAGGCCCAGGATGAACCCCTCGACCACCGTCTTCGCCAGGAGCTGCATGTTGTGGATCCTGGCGAGGACGTCGAAATCGAGATAGCTCGTTGTGGCCATAACGCACGCCCCTGCGGCAACAAAACGCGCCCAGCAAGCTGGGCGGCTAAATGTGGCTTGTCACGCCGACCGCGCTTACAGCCCCGACGTCGGCGGCGAGACGGTCTCGAGGAGCCGCTTGACGACCTGCTCCGCGTCGATCCCCGCGGACTCCGCCCGGAAGTTCGTCACGATCCGGTGCCGGAGCACCGGCAGCGCCACCGACCGCACGTCGTCGATCGAGACGTGCGGCCGCCCCGCGAGCACGGCCCGCGCCTTCGCGCCGAGCACCAGGTAGTGCGATCCGCGGATCGAGGCGCCCCACGACACGTAGTCGCGCACGAAGTCCGGCGCGCCGGGCTCGGTCGGCCGGCTCTTCGCGGCCAGGCGCACGGCGTAGCGCAGGACCGGCTCGGCCACCGGCGTCTCGCGCACCATCTGCTGGTACGCCAGGAGCTCCGGCCCCTCCATGCACACGGCGATGTCCTCGACGCGCGAGCCGGTGGTCGCAATCACCACGTCGAGCTCCTGGTCCTTCGGCAGGTAATCGATGATGAGGCTGAACATGAAGCGGTCCTGCTGGATCTCGGGCAGCGGGTACGTGCCCTCGTGCTCGATGGGGTTCTGCGTCGCCAGGACGAAGAACGGCTCGCGCAGCGTGTACGTGCTGCCGCTCACCGTGACCTGGTGTTCCTGCATCGCCTCCAGGAGGGCCGACTGCGTCTTGGGCGGCGTGCGGTTGATCTCGTCCGCCAGGAGGATGTTCGTGAAGATCGGGCCGGGGTGGAACTTGAGTTCGCGCTCGCGCGTCGCCGTGTCCTCTTCGAGCACCTCGCTGCCGGTGATGTCGGCGGGCATGAGGTCGGGCGTGAACTGGATGCGGCGGAACTGGAGGTCCATGGCGCGGCCGAGGCTCGAGATGAGGAGCGTCTTTGCGAGGCCCGGCACGCCGGTGATGAGGCAGTGGCCGCCCGCGAAGAAGGCCGTGATGACGTCGTCGACGATGCGGTCCTGGCCGATGATGACCTTGCGGACCTCGCGGAGGATCTTCTCCTTGCCCTCGCGGATGCGGGCGATAGCATCGGTGGCAGCCGAAGTCTCTGAACGGCTCAGTTCGCCGGCCATCGGTATCGTCTCCTTGTCCATTTTCGATTTTAGATTTTTGATTTTCGATTGAGAAGCCACGACAGCGGCAACGGCGTGCAACAGGCACGGGCAGTTGCTCTTGTTCCTTCAAATCGAAAATCAAAAATCTAAAATCAAAAATGCCTCTAGTGCATCGGTTCCGGCACGGTCTCGACCAGCCGCCGGATGATCTCCTCGACGCCCACGCGGTCGACCTCGGCGCGGAAGGAAAGGCCGATCCGGTGCCGGAGGACCGGCACGATGGCCCGGCGCACGTCGCCGGCCGCCGCCTCGGCCCGGCCGTCCTGCGCCGCCGCCGACTTGGCCGCCAGGGCGATGTTCTGGCTCGCCCGCGTCCCGGCGCCCCACGCCACGTATTCCTTGATGAATTCGGGCGCGCCGGCGACCGTGGGCCGGCTGGCCGCCACGAGGTCCACGAGGTACCGGCCAAGCATCGTCGGCAGCACCACGTCGCGCACGGCTTTCGTGTAGGCGATGAGGTCCGGCCCGCCCATCACCTTCTCGAGCGTCACGCGCCCCGCGCCGGTCGACTCGCGCACGACCACGACCTCGTCGTCCTCCGGAAGATAAGTCATGGCGATACTTAGCATGAAGCGGTCCTGCTGGGCCTCGGGCAGCGGGTACGTCCCCTCCTGCTCCTGCGTGATCTGCGTGGCCAGGACGTAGTGCGGCGCAGGCAGCGGATACGTCCGCCCGCCCAGGGTCACCTGCTTCTCCTGCATGACCTCCAGCAGGGCGGCCTGGGTCTTCGGCGGCGTGCGGTTGATCTCGTCGGCCATGATGATGTTCGAGAAAACAGGGCCCTTGACGAACTTGGCGAACCGTCGGCCCGTGGTCTTGTCCTCCTCCAGGATTTCCGTGCCGCTGATGTCCGACGGCATGAGGTCCGGCGTGAACTGGATCCGCTTGAACTCCAGGTCCATCACCCGCGCGAGCGACGCCACGAGGATCGTCTTGGCGGTGCCGGAGGGCCCCTGGATCATCGCGTGCCCGCCGGCGAACATCGCGATGAGGACCTGGTCGATGGCCTCGTCCTGGCCCACGATCACCTTGCGGAGTTCCTTGAGGATCGCCTGACGCGCCGCCTTCAGGCGCCCGAGTATGGCGGGGTCGGGGTCGCCGCGGCGACCGGGACCGGCCGCCAGGCCGGCGGAAACCTTCTCGTCGTGGGCCATAAGGGTCTCCCGGTGCATGCAATGAAGGGGGGCGGACCCGACGCAGGGAAACCTCGTGCCGCCCCTCCGCTGTAAATCGCGGAAAAAGCCGGCAAGTTACGGTCCAAATACCCCGCCGCAAGCCGCGGGAACCGTGAAGACACTCTTCGCGCCCGGTCGCCACGGCGACAACCGCTTCAGGCCGAGGGCATGGTCGGGCGCGAGGGGCGGCAGGTCGGCTTGGGCGCCCGGCGGCAGGAGGAATTCGCCCCCCGCCGGCGCGGCTACGGCAAGGCGGTGCCCTTTCTCCACGCGCGCCGCCGGTCGCCGCGGCGACCCCGCGCGGCGGATGATCAGTCCGCCCATGGCACCCGTCGCTCAGGTTTTTATGTTGACCCGCTTAAGACGCCATGATCAATCATCGCACGGGACGCAAGTGACTGAGGCCAAAGGGATTATCGCAGCCCTGGCAGATCGATCAACGGCGTGTTATACTGACAGGAAGCCAAAGCTCGGCATCTTATGCGGGGCCGTCTAATGGTTGTTAGGCAGCCGAAGGAGACCTATGATCAGGACCGCCGCCCTAATCGAATCGTCTCCTCCCCATACCTGGCGCCAGCTCCAGGACCGCGTAGCCCGTATTTATCGCGAGTCCGGTTGGCAAGCTGACGTTGAGAGTAACGTCGAAACAGTTCGAGGCCCTGTCAACATCGATGTGCTCGCGCGCGATCCGCGCCCATGCCCGCCGGTTACCGCCCTGTGCGAATGCAAGCACTGGCGCAAACGGGTCCCGAAAACGATCGTTCACTCTCTACGCACGGTTGTCACCGATTTCGGTGCGAACTGGGGAATCATCGTTTCCTCCGGCGGCTTTCAAAAGGGAACGCACGAGGCCGCGGAACACTCCAACATCCAGCTGCTTGATTGGGCTGGTTTTCAGGAACTCATGAGGGATCAATGGATTCGAGAGTTCATGGTCCCACAGCTATTCGCTGCTAATGAGCCGCTCGTTGAATACACCGAACCCATCAACGCCCGGATCCTCCGAAAGGCCGACAATCTATCCAAGTCGAAACAGGCTACGTTCCGCCGTCTTCGCGCGAAGTACCTGCCTCTGGCAACCATGCTTACCCCCGTCCAGCACCACTTCCTGAGCGTCCACCCCATCGACTTCGTATTGCCGTTGAAGGCACGCCTCACCGGGGTCAAGACACCACCGGACGTGGCCGTACCGTCCACTGTGCTGTCCGCCAAGTCTCTTCGCCGCCTCCTTGTCGCCTATTCGCGGGCAGTGAGCGACGCAGCAGGCGAGTTTGATACGCTCTTCGGAGAGCGGGCGTAACACATGGGCGGAGCCGCCTAACCCGGCGTTCCAGCGGACTCGCTTCGCTCGCCGCTGAACACCAATGGTTAGGGCCCGACACACGATAGGAGATCACATGCCTCATCCGAATGGCGGACGCGGCAACACGTTCCCCACGACTCACACTTTCGCGCAGGCGTTCGCCCACGTAGGTCACGGGGCCGTCCGATTTGATTCGACGACTGGCGAGTCCATTACCGCGACCACATCCTTCGCTGACAACCGAGTAACTCCGACAATCACGTTCGAAGGGGTCAACGGCCGTCACGGCAACGTGTGTGCTGCCTGCTGGGGCTTTCGGCAAAACTGCTCGGGCACCCGGATCGGTCATTGCGTCGAGCCACTTGATGGCATCGTGCCCTAACAACCGCATGCACCGGACCGTTCAACGGCGTCGCTTCGCGTTCCTCTGGACCTGGTGCGACCGACGGATGATCAGGCCGCCTGGCCTGCCCCTCGCGTATTCAGTTGTCCACTGCCCGATCTATACGACCGGGGCTCGCCGGTAGTCAAGCGCATGATCCGAATCTATGGACGAAGTCAAGGGCTCTTCCACCAAATCACGCGGTTCGCGTAGAACGCCACCTTGTATGAACCTCCCCAACCATAGGACAAGATCACAACGCCGTCCGTTAGCCGCATTCTAGGAGCAGGTCCCAAGAGGCTTGTGACCATTGCCTCGGGCATCCCAACTCGCAGACGGCCCCAATTCTGCGGTGTCCCATCTGACACACCCCGACCGGGCACAGCGGGCTTCTTCTCGCCTTGGGCGAGTGCCTTTAACGCACGCCTTGCATCCAAGAAGTCCTGTAGCACCCTCGCACTCTCTGGATCAAGAGGGCGTAGTCTGTTACAGGCCGCCTGAGCGTCGTTTAGTTGCCCGACCACTACATAAACAGTGCCAAGTGCATGTTGATATGCTGCCTCCTCTGGCTTGAGTTGAACGGCTGCCTCCAGAGACTCTAAGGCAGAAGCATGCCGCCCTAGGTCCTGATAGGCGACGCCCAGCCAGTACCTTGCCTCGGCACGATTCGGATCAAGACGCACTGCGGTTTGCAGCGGCTGCAAGGCTTCCTGTGGACGGCCCGCGAGAACTAACTCCGCCCCTAGGTCCGCGTGAGCACCGGTATCGTCCGGCTTGAGTCTAACCAGTGTCATTAAGGCGCTGGCACTATCTCCGTGGCGGCCCAGACGGGAATACGCTGCCGAAAGACCCCGGTAAGGCCAGATGTTGTCTGGTTTGAGTCGTATTGCCTTGTGATACTGGCCTTTCGCAGGTTTTGAGTGTACCGGAGGGTTGAGGTGGAATGCAAGTTGATGAATGAGAAGCGGCCCGGCATGCCGATGAGATCGTTGCAAGGCGACTCTTATCGGAGGCCGGGCCGTGAAACGCTACCACCTCT
>JAPLML010000538.1 GCA_026387055.1 Planctomycetota bacterium
GCCTGCTCGGCAAGAAGCCCCTGGTGCTCTGGGACGCCCGCGTCAAAGGCATCGTGGGCGAGCGGGTCCTGGCGAGCCTGCGCGAGGCGGGCCTGGCGGCGGTTGACGTGGACTTCCGCGGCGACTCCACCCGGGCCGAGGTGGCGCGGGTGGTCCAGATCGCCCGCGAGAAGGGGACCGACGTCGCGGTTGGCATCGGCGGCGGAAAGACCCTCGACACGGCCAAGGCCGCCGCGGCCGCCGTCGGCATGAAGACGGTCACCTGCCCCACGATCGCGTCGAACGATTCGCCCACCAGCTCCTTCACCGTGTGGTATGATGAGAAGGGCAACTGCACGGGCTTCGAGAGCTGGGGCGTTAACCCCGACCTCGTCCTCGTGGACACGCAGGTGATCGCCGACGCGCCCGCCCGGTCGTTCGTGGCCGGCATGGGCGATGCACTGGCCACGTGGATCGAGGCCGAGGCCGCCATGAATACCCGGGCCGGCAACCTCGCCGGCGGCGGGGCCACGATGGCCGCCATGGCCATCGCGCGGCTCTGCTACGACACGCTCCTGGAGTTCGGCCTGGAGGCGAAGCAGGCGGTCGAGCAGCACGTCGTCACGCCGGCCGTCGAGAAGGTGGTCGAGGCGAACGTGCTCCTCTCGGGTCTCGGCTTCGAGAGCGGCGGCGTGGCCACCGCCCACATGATCGCCAACTGCCTGCCCTCGCTGCCGGAGTGCCACGGCCTGATGCACGGCGAGGAGGTGGGCTTCGGCCTGGCGAGCCAGCTTGCGCTCGACGAAGACATGCCCGCCGCCCAGCGGGCGACGATCGTGGACTTCGAGATCGCCGCGGGCCTGCCCGTGACGTTCGCCGACCTGCACCTCGAGGGCATCACGCGCGAGCGCCTCATGGCGATCGGCGACATCTGTGCGGGGAAAGGGTCCCTGTGCGAGAACCACCCGTTCGAGGTGACCTCGGAGAGCATCGTGGATGCCATGATCGCCGCCGACGTCTTCGGCCGCGCGCGCAAACGCCTGGCCGGGAAACCGTAGGGGGCGTGCGCCGCACGAGTAGGTGTTTGGCGTTCCAGAGCAGTTGACCCTCTCCCTTGACGGGAGTATGTGTTTGGCGTCAACCCTCTCCCTTGACGGGAGAGGACGGCGAAGCCGGGTGAGGGTGAGCGCCGGGCGGCCCCTCACCCACATCCCCTCTCCCACAAGGGGAGAGGGGGGTACGGCACGCACCCTACGTGGGTAGATAGGAGGGCTCGTGAGAACGTTCCATCACGTCGGTCTGGTGACGCAGACGCCGAAGCCGAACGAGACGTACTTCGACGCGCTCAAGGTCTGGGGCACCGACCCGGCGGACGATCCCAACAAGATCGAGTGGGTCCGCTTTGCGCCCGACAGCCCCCTGGCCTCGACGCCCGTGGCCCGGATGCCGCACGTCTCGTGGGCGGTCGACGACCTGGAGGCCGAACTGGCGGGCAAGCAGGTGGTGGTGAAGCCGCTCACGGTGGCCCCAGGCATCCGCATCGCGTACTTCATGATGGACGGGGCGCTGGTCGAGTACCTCGAGATCAAGTGATGCGACCGCGCCGCTTGACCGCGTGCGCGGCGGGCAAGACTGCCCACCGCGCTATCTCCGGTCCTGAAACAGCTTCTAAGGATCGCTGGAGGGGCAACGGCAGCCGTCCGTCCCAAGGGGACTTTTTTGAATGGAGGTCTCGCCATGTCACGAAACGCTCGTCTTGCTTCGCTTGCGATGGTCCTGATGGTCTCGGCCGCTGCGCTGGCGGCCGGCGGGTGCGCCCTCAAGGAGGCCAGGCTCCTCGTGGTCCTGCCCGACTACGTCAACACGCCGGACGGCATGGCCCTGATGCCCGACAACTCGATCATCCTGTCGGTGCCGAACTTCAACGACCCCACCTCGCCGGCCGTGCTCGTGAAGATCTCGCCCGACAACTCGCCGACATGCAGTACATGTTCGGTGCCGGCGGCAAGAACCTCCTGGGCAAGTCGCGCCTCCTGCGGGTCGTCGTCAAGGACGGGCAGCCGACGGACCTCGTGACCGTGGCGAGCGGGTTCAACGTCGCCAACGGCGTGGCGGTCCACGGCGACTACGTGTACGTGACCGAGTCGGTCCTGGAGGAGGGCTCCAACCCGCTCACGAGCGCCGTCCTGCGCTTCAAGATCGGCGAGGAGGGCGTGCAACTCAAGTCGCCGCTGAAGGACGACCCGCACATCGTCACGACCTTCAAGTCGTACAAGCGGGACTGGCTGTTCGGCGCCGACGGCATCGCGTTCGACTCCAAGGGCAACCTCTTCGTCGGCCTGTTCGGCGACGGCATCATGTTCAAGATCACTTTCGACCCTGCCGGCAACGTGAAGTCCAATACCCAGTTCGCCAGGGCCCCCCGCATGGCGTGCTGCGACGGCATGTCGTGCGACCGGCGGACCGACAAACTGGTGGCCGACTCGGCCGCCAACGCCGTCCAGGTCATCTGCCCCAAGGGGTACGTCACGACCCTCGCCCGCAGCGGCGACCCCACCAGGGCGGACAAGCTGGCCGGCAAACTCGACCAGCCGTGCGAGGCCCTCGTGCGCGGCAATACCATCGTGGTCTCGAACATGGACTGGCCGTTCCCGGGTATGGTGAACACCAGGCACGAGCAGCCGGCCACCCTCTCGGTGATCGACCTCGACGATAAGTGAGTAGGCGGGGCCGTCAAGGCCGTAGCGGGACGGGGTCGCGCATTCTCCACGGCCGGGCAAGTACCTGTTCAGCGTCGGTTCTTTACATGTGCCACGGGGTGCTTGTCAACCCGTGGGTATCATGGTCTTCTTCCCTATGGTGTAACACCAAGGGGTAAGAAGACTACAGTGACCACGGGTTGGCAAGCAACCCGTGGCACATGAAGGGCGGATATGCTAAACAGGTACTCCCGTCAAGGGAGAGGGTACAATGAACCACCCTCACCCGGCTTCGCCACCCTCTCCCGTAAAGGGAGAGGGTTGACGCTAACCCAGACGCCGCCCCGCACAGCGGAGACACCCCCCACGAGCAGGCCGCAAGCACCGGCGGTAAGCCGTGGTGTCGGCAGTCTGTTTGCCCTACGGCCTGCCCGTCCGCGGCGCAACCCGCTGGCGCCGGACGAGCACCGCACCGCCCAAGGCCAAGAGCGAGAGCGTGGCCGGCTCAGGGATGGCCAGGATGGTCGCCGTGGAAGCATTCTCTTGGATGTTCACCGCCCACGGCGTGCCGTCCATCCACTCGCCAGACAGGAGACCTGAACCCAAGACACGGTCCCCATCAAGCGAAAGCCCGCCGTGCAAGCCGAAATCCCTTGCGTGGAAGGTGACGACGCTGAAGTTACGGGCGTAGAGGTTGTTTACTGACCCGCCGGAGATGTCCATGGTGCTATACTCGTCGGCGATGAGGTTGGACACCGACCCGCCGGAGATGTCCATGGTGCTGTACTGGTACAGGTTGTACACCGACCCGCCGGAGATATGCACGGTGCTGGCCTCGCGGGCGTTGAGGTCGCCCACCGACCCCCCGGAGATGTGCACGGTGCTGGCCTCCCGGGCGAGGAGGTCGAACACCGACCCGCCGGAGATGTACGTGGTGCTGTACTCGCAGGCGTCGAGGTAGCTTACCGAACCCCCGGAGATGTGCGTGGTGCTGGTGTCGTGGCCGCTGAGGTTGTCTACCGACCCGCCGGAGATGTCCATGGTGCTGGTGCGGTTGACGCTGAGGTTGTACACCAACCCGCCGGAGATGTCCATCGCGCCGGCGCTAAAGGCGCTGAGGGTACCCACCGACCCGCCGGAGATGTCCACGGTGCTTATGTCGCGGGCGTGAAGGGACTCCACCGACCCGCCTGAAATGTCCATGGTGCTGGTGTTGCTGGCGAGGATGTAATGCACCGAGCCCTGGCACATGTTCACGGTACTGGTGTTATAGGCGTAGAGGTTCTGCACCGACCCGCCGTTCATGTCCAGGGTGCTGGCGTTATAGCCGTAGAGGACGCTCACTTGCCCGCCGGAGACAACGGAAGCTCGGCTCGTGTCATAGAGAAATCCTTGCGAATGGGTTGTGTTGACCGTCATCTCCTGTCCATCCAAAAGGGTAAAGTCGCCCCGGGCCTCACGGACCAGCGGGCCGACCAGCGCCATGCCCGACAGCAGCGCCCCTCCAAGCAGCGCCCCAAAGATCAGACGGATGTTCATTGCCCTTCTCCTTTCCATGCCATGCGAGGCCCAAAGACAAAGGGCGACCTCCGGCGGCTCCATTCCCCCGGAAATCGCCCAACGAAGACACTCAGGTTGTCGTTGCTGAGTTCGCGCAGCGTCCCTCACCCCCCGCGAGCGGCCTGACCCCGCGGCCTTCCGCAACGGTAACTATACATCACAAACCGTGGCGAGGCAAACGCCTTGTGCGTGTGAGGTGCGTGTGAGGCCGAAGGAGTCCTTGCCCCCGCGCCCACGCGCCGCGGTCTACGGGCTGGCGGGCGGGGAGAGCGGATGGTACAATCCCGCCGCCTGTTCGGACGTGTTTAGCGTGCCCCGGCAGGTGTGGCACGGCCGGCTTGTCCGGCCGTGGGGAATGTGGCCGGCGCTCTGCCACGGCCGGACAAGCCGGCCGTGCCACAACTGCTATCGGGACAATGGCAAACTCGCTAAACAGGTACGCCTGTTCGGGGCGACGCCTGCTTCGGCGGGGCGCACCTCGGCCGAACGCGTGGAGATGGGCGATGGCGGAGATGACCTCGGCGGAGCGGGTGATGGCCGTGCTGCGGCGGGAGGAGCCCGACCGCGTCCCCCACTTCGAGTGGGCCGTGGACCGCAAGGTCCGCGAGATCCTGTGCCCGGGCTGCTCCTACGAGGAGTTCGTGGTGCGGATGGAGTGGGACGCCATCCTCACCGCCCCGGACTTCCGCAAGGAGCAGGTCGGCCCGAACGAATGGAAGAACGAGTGGGGCATCACGCGCCGCTACACGGGCGAGGAAGACACCTTCCCCGTGGCGGGGCCGATCAAGACGCTCGAGGACCTGCGCCGCTACGTGCCGCCGGACCCGCTGGCCGCAGGGCGCTACAAGAGCCTGGAGGCCGTGGTCGACCAGTTCAAGGGCCGCAAGGCCGTCGGCGTGCACCTGAACGACGTCTTCTCGCTGCCGCGCTACCTCCTGGGCTTCACCGAACTGATGACGGCGTTCGTTGATTGCCCCGCGCTCGTGGAAGGGCTGGTGGACCTCTCGGTCGAAGTGAACCTGGCGATGGCGAAGGAGGTGGCCCGGCGGGGGGCGGATTTCGTGTTCACGGGCGACGATTACTGCTCGGCCCGCCAGCCGTTCATCTCGCCGGCGTGGTTCCGCCGGTTCCTTTACCCCGGCCTCCAGCGCATCATGGGCGGCTTCAAGGACCTGGGCCTTGCCGTCATCAAGCACAGCGACGGGAACCTGCGGCCGATCCTCGACATGGTGGTCGACTCGGGGATCGATTGCCTCGACCCGATCGACCCGGTGGGGGGGATGGACATCGGCGAGGTGAAGGCGAAGTATGGCGATAGGATTGCGATCAAGGGCAACGTGAACTGCGCCGGGTCGCTCGCGCGCGGCTCGATCGGCGACGTCATCGCCGAGACCAAGGAGGTCCTCCGGCGGGCCGCGCCCGGCGGCGGGTTCATCCTCTCCTCCTCCAACACGATCCACGCCTCCGTCAAGCCCGAGAACTACCTGGCCATGCTCCACACGCTGCGGATGTACGGGCGCTACCCGATTTCGCTCGAGCACTGGCAGGGCAAGACCACCGACGGGTTCTGGGCGTAGGAGCCTTTGCGCCTCTTGCCCGTTTAGCCGCGGCCGGTACGGCCGCGAGATGAGGCTGTGTGCGCCATTCGCGTGGCTGTACCGGCGGCGGCTAAACGACAGGGAAGACGCCGGGGCTTGTACGTGTTTGGCGTCATACCAGATTGCCGGGTGGCACGGCCACGCGCTGTTGCGTGGCCGTGCATGG
>JAPLML010000083.1 GCA_026387055.1 Planctomycetota bacterium
ACCTTCCACACCGCCCTGATCCTCAACCCCGTGCTGACCGACACGCAGCTTCTGCGGGCCATCGTCACCGAGTTCGGCGTCGAGACCAAGCGGCGCGACCGCCTGGGCTACCTGACCCTCCTCAACGAGTTCCTGCTGAAGGTCAACTCGGCGGGCCAGGATGCCGTCCTCATCATCGACGAAGCCCAGACCATGACCGTCGACAGCCTGGAACAGGTGCGGCTCTTGAGCAACCTGGAAACCGAGCGCCAGAAGCTGCTCCAGATCTGCCTGCTGGGCCAGCCCGAGCTTCGCCGGAAACTCGCCAAGCCCGAGCTTCGCCAACTCGCGCAGCGCATCACGGTCCGCTGCCATCTGGACAACATGGACGCGCAGGACACCGAGGCGTACCTCCGCCACCGGCTGTCCGTGGCCGCCGAGAGCCCCGACACGCCCTCCGTGCACTTTGATCCGGGCGCTATCCGGGAAATCTATCGCTTCAGCGGCGGCACCCCCAGACTCATCAACGCCATCGGCGACAAGGCGCTGCTGGCGGGGTACGTCTATCAGACCGGACAAATTGACGACCGGCTGGCGCGAATCGCCGCCGCCGAACTTGAGGAGGCCTGCCCATCAGCCTGATCAATGAAGCCCTGAAACGCGCCGAGGCCGAGAAGCTCCATCGCACCCTCGGCGCCGAGCCGCCGCCCCCGCCGCCCGTGCCGAAGCTGGTGCGGCCCGCCCGCGCTCGCCCCTGGCAAACGGTGATGCTCGCCATCGCCCTGCTCGCCATGACCCCGGTCCTCTATGGCCTCTGGCAACTGCGGTCGGCCACCACGCCGCAGACTGCCACGGCAGCCGTGTCCGCAACCACCGCGCCGCGCGAGGACGTCACAACGGCGAATGCCCAGCCGCCCGCGCCCGTGCAGCCGCAGAAACCGACCGCCGCGCCGGCGAGGGCACGCCAAGGGGCCGATCCCTTGAAGGCGGCGCTCGCGACAGACCTCACCTACCAGATGGACGCCGACATCGTGAAAGGGCTCTCGCCAAGCGACCGGGCCCTGGGCGTGGGCGGTCAACCCGTGGCGTCCGCGGTTCCTTTTGCCCCTCCGCCGTCGCCGCCGCCGGCCGCCAGTCCGCCCGAGCCGGCCCCCGCTTCTGCAGCGCCAACCGGCGCACCGCGAGCGAACCGCCGCGAGACGGCCGAGCCGGTTGTGCCCTTGCTCGACTTGCAGCAGAAGTTCCGGCTCACCTCCCTCGCCGTGGGGCGCAAGACGCCCACGGCCATCATCAACGGCCGCGTTGTCACCGTTGGGGACGAGCTTGAGGGGGCCAAGGTCGTCGCGATCACGGCCAGCACAGTGGATTTGGACATCGCCGGCCGGCGCCTGATACTGAGAATGTGACGGCGCTGCCACTGCCCTGGCAGCGTGCCCGGTCAGCCGCCCAGCTTGTCGAAGACTCGCCGTGGCGAGCTGGGCGCGTTTTCGATCACCACGAGCGACCACAGGCGAAGCTCGGGCAGCTTGATCTCGGTCGCGCCGCCTTCGGTCCAGGTTTTCAAGTCCTGCGGCTCGGCGTCGTAGCTGAGGAGCCGCGCGCGGCCGCCGAGCGTCGAGAGCCCCGTGAGGCTCACGTTCTTCATCGGCCGCATGCGCTTCGCCTCGGCGTCGTAATCGCGGTTCACGAGGTGCAGGACGATGGGGCCGGACGCGCCCTTGCGCCGTGCGACGCACACGACGTTCGGCGGCGCGGTGATCGCCCCCACGTCGGCCGCCTCGAACCCGTCGAACCACTCGGCGTTCTTCCGGATGAACTGGTACAACGGCGCGTAGGCCTCGGTCGGCGCCTCGTACCAGTGCGTCCCGAGCTTGTCGGTGAAACACCACTGCTTCTTCGGGTGCGGCGCCATGAACCACTGGCCGTGGGCGTACGTGAAGGCGATCCAGTACCTCGCCAGGTCCTCGGTGTTATTCGCCTTGACGTAGGCCCAGTCCCAACCGGAGGCGGTGGCCGCCAGCGGAAGCCCGCGCTCGCGGGCCGCGCGGAACGACCCCAGGGCGTGCTCCGCGCCGGCGGGACCCTTGGCGGCGTTGAACTCGACCTCGCAGACCACGTGCGTCAGGTGCTTCGCCACGACGGCGTGCCGCTGGTCGACCAGCCAGGCGTTCGCACTCAGGAGGATCGGATGGCCGGCCGCCTGCCTCCCCACGTCGCGCAGGTGGTTCACGAATTCGGCGGCTGCCTCGAGGTGGAAGCGGTCGAAAAGGTCCATCAAGGGGATCGTGCGGCGGACCTTCATGTACTCGCTGCGGGTCTTCGCGTCCTTGCGGATGAGGTCGCGGTAGTCGAACTTCTCAAGATCGCTCACGCCGGCCTTCGCGAGCTGCTCGGGCGTGGCGTGCTTCTTCAGGTATTCGCGGAAGGCGGCGATGCAGTAATCGCACAGGCCCCCGCCGAATGCGGTCGCCGCCTGGGCGACGCCGAGATGGTCGTCAATGTGCAGGCCGTCGGCGCCGCCGGCCATCGCCTCGCGCACCTTCCGCTCCGAGTGGGCACAGAAGGCCGGATGGTTCGTGCAGCCGAAGTAGGACTTCATGTCCTTGTAGGTGTGGTCGAAGAGCCAGGGCACGGCGACGGGCTTGCCCTCGATGTCCTTCGCCACGGCGTCGCGCAGCTTCTCGTCCTCGTAAAGCTCCTTGGCCCCGGCGGTCAGGCACCACATGGAGCCCGTGCAGCGGATGCCGAGGTCGTGATGCGCCTTGACCTTCTCGGCGGTCTCCGCGCCGCCCCAGGCCACGAACGTCGCGCCGTAGGCCTTGTACGCCTCGGGCGTGGAGGCGTACATGAAGGCCACGTCGGCGTGCTTGAGAACGGGCGTGTCGGGCGCGGGCGGCACCGGGGTCTCCGCCGCCATCGCGGCGCTGGCCGCCAGCAGCACAACCGCGGGGAGCACCATCAACAGGCTGATCGCTGCGGGTCTCCGTACGTGTCTAGCGTTATGCCTGATTGCTGGGTGGCACGGCCACGCGCTTTGGCGTGGCCGTGCATGGTCACGTGGGGGAGCAAGCACGGTCACGCAACGGCGCGTGACCGTGCCACCCGCGCTAAACAGGTACGATCTCCTGACCCGCCGCGCGCCAACGCTCCCCGCCGCGTAAAGGGGCGCCGGACTAGGGTTCATGCGCTTCGCCTCCGGCATCCGGGGCGGGCCGCGAACGCGACGGGCCGTCGACCCGTGTCACCTCGGGCAGGTCCTTGCCGATGATCGCCGCCTGCTCGGCCAGCCGCTTGGCCGACGGCAGGACGCGCGACTCGTACGAGCGGAACGCCTCGTCGTAGGACTTGGCCGCGCGGTTGAGCCCGTCGCCGATCTTCGAGAAGTGCTCGACGAGCTTCAGGACGCGGTCGTAGAGCTCGCGGCCGGCGTCGCCGATCTTCTCGGCGTTCTCGGCCATCTCCTGCTGGTGCCAGCCGTGGGCGACGACGCCCAGCAGGGCCATGAGCGTCGTGGGCGTGGCCAGGAAGACGCGGCTCCGCATCGCGTCCTCCAAGAGCGAGCGGTCCTGCTCGAGGGCGGCGCTGAAAAACGATTCGCCCGGAAGGAACAGCACCACGAAATCCGGCGCGTCCTTGAACTGGTCCCAATAAGCCTTCCGGCTGAGGGCCTGGACGTGCTTGCGAACGTCCTGGGCGTGCCGCGCCAGGGCCGCCAGCCGCGCCGCCTCGTCCTTCCCTTCGGCGGCGTCCATGTACGCCGCCAGGGGGACCTTCGAGTCAACGACGATGGTGCGCCGGCCGGGCAGGCGGATAATCATGTCGGGCCGCTGGAGGCCGTCCTCGGTGGCGGCGGACACCTGCTCCTCGAAATCGCAGTGCGGCGACATGCCGGCGACCTCGACGACGCGGTGCAGGGTCATCTCTCCCCATCGGCCG
>JAPLML010000056.1 GCA_026387055.1 Planctomycetota bacterium
CTGCGGCGCGAGGCCGTGTTCGAGCCGCTGGAAACCCGGCACCTGCTGAGCGTGTGGGTCGTCACGGGGCTGGACCAGGTTTTCCACGAAGGCGTCACCACGCCCTTGCAGAGCATCGTCGGCACGGCCGACTCGGACGTTATTGTGTTCGCCGACGACACGTCCCGGCTGACGGGCGGGATCTCCGGCGGCGGCGGCGAGGACACCGTCATTTACGCCGCCACGGCGCCCGGCGATTACTTGCCGGGCGGCACCCCGGGCTACACGGGCCCCGTGGCGATCAACCTCCAGACGGGCGAGGCCACGGGGGCTGGCAACGGCCTCGCCAGCATCGAACACGTGATCGGCGGCAGCGGCCAGAACGCGTTGACGGCCGCCAACGCCGGCAACCTGTGGTTCATCACCAGCAACAACACCGGGTACATCGGCCAGCCGGCGGTCTTCCACTTCGACGGCTTCCAGACACTGGTGGGCGGCACCGGCAGCGACACGTTCACATTCGCGGCGGGCGTCACCGTCAGCGGGTCGGTCGACGGCGGCCACGGCGGCGACGACAAGGTGGTCCTGTCCGCCTTCGACAGCGATCTGGCCTGGGACATCACCGCGACCGGCGAGGGCGACGTGGCGGCCGGGGGGCTGCCCCTGCTGTCCTTTGCGGACATCGAGCAATTCGCCGGCGGCAGTGGCGCCGACATATTCACCTTTGCCGACGCGGCGCCTTGCAGGGGGGCGGGCGAACCGCCGCGTTCCTGAATGTCGAGAACCTCGTCTCCGGCCAGGGGGACGACAGCTTCGTGTTCGGCGCCGGCGGCCGGTTGAACGGGAGCGTCGACGGCAGCGGCGGCGCCAACGTTCTGGACTACTCCGGCTTCAGCGGCGACATGCCCGTGACGGTGAACCTCGAGAGCCGGACAGCCACCGCCCTGGGCGGCTGGGTGTCGATCCAGGCGGCCGTGGGGGGGCCGGGCGAGGACACCCTGGTCGGGCTCGACGTCGGCAATACGTGGCGGATCGAAGCCAGCAACGGCGGCGAGGTCGTCAGCCTGCCGCTCCTCTTCGGCTTCGAATCGTTCGAGATGCTTCAAGGCGGCCCGGGGCCCGATGACTTCGTGTTCTCCGCCGACGCGGTGGTCTCCACGGGCGTGGCCGGGGCGGGCGGCGGCGACGCCCTGGACCTGTCCGACTACACCACCGACAACTTCTGGCGGGTGCTCTCGCTAGACTCCGGCCAGTTGCAGGCGGCCCGCGGCGCGTTCTCCTTCAGTTCGGTGGAGACGCTCCTGGGCGGCGGCGGGGCCGACCAGTTCATCTTCGCCAACGGCCTGGGACTGACGGGCCGCCTGGACGGCGGGACCGGGCCGGGCGATTGGCTCGACTTGCAGGCCTACACCGCCGACCTGACGTGGGACATCACCTCCGCCGATGCGGGCACCGTCAGCGCCGGCATCGATTTCTCGGGGGTGGAGAACCTGCTAGGCGGCAGGGGCGATGACGTCTTCCAGTTCCAAGATGGCGCCAGCGTCGGCGGCAGCGTCTCGGGCGGCCAGGGTGACAACACGATCGATATGTCCACCTACACCACCGACGTCCTCTGGAACGTCGACGCCGCCGACGCCGGCCAAGTGGCGGCAGTGGGGAGCTTTGGCTTCGACACCATCCAGAACCTCACCGGCGGCAGCGGGGCCGACAGGTTCGTCTTCGCCGCCCACGCCGGCGTGGCGGGGCTTGTGGACGGCGGCTCGCCCGCCGGCATCAACCTGCTGGACTACCAGGACTGGGAAGCCGACGATTCGGTAGTCGTGGATCGCCAGCAGCAGGCCGCCACGGGCACCGGCGGCTACGCGAACATCCAGGGCGTGATCGGCGGGGCGGGCTCCGACAGGCTCATCGGCCTCGACTCGGACAGTCTCTGGACCGTCACGGCCGACAACGCGGGCACGGTCGTTCCGCAGGCCGGTCCGCCCGGCGCGTTCACTTTCGCCTCGGTCGAGAACCTGCACGGCGGCGCCGAGCAGGACATTTTCGAGTACGCCGACGGCGCGTCGATCACCGGCAGCGTCGATGGCAGCGGGGGCGAGGACACCCTCGACCTGTCCGCCTACACCACAGGCACACAGTGGAGCATCACGGACGACTTTGTCGGTCAGCTCAGCACCGCCGACGGGACGGCCCCGTTCGAATCGGTCGAGAACCTCATGGCCGGCGCGGGGATCGATACGTTCGTGCTGGACGATGCCGTCATCGTCAGGTCCATCCACGGCGGGGCCGGCGCCGACCTGCTGGATGCGACCGCCTATACCGTCCCCATCTTCCTGCGATGGACTGACAAGGTCGCCGGCGACGGGGAGCTCCAGGTGTTCCGGGGCGAACTCCCCGCCCCCGTGATCGGGCTGACCAGTATCCAGGATTTCCAGAAGAGCAGCACGGCGGTCATTGGCGACACCTTCGTCGACCTCGTCGGCACGCTGCAACTCGCCCCGGTCTTCTCGCGGATCCTGCCCCACGAGGCCGGGGCCGTGTCCCTGGTGGTGACCAATGAAGGCAACCAGGCCGTGGAGGCGACCATCGACGTGACCGTCTATGCCTCCACCGACGCCCAGGTAGACGTGGGCGCCGACCGCGTGCTGGGCGTGCTGTCGCGCCAAAAGATCAAGTTGCCGGCGGGGGCGTCCGCCACCCTCAAGGGCACGCTCACAGTGCCCACGGACATGCCCGCGGGCTCCTACGTCATGATCGCCCAGATCGACTCGGGCGACACCGTGCCGGAGCTCAGCGAGCAGAACAACTACATCGTCAGCAACGTTACGCTCAACGTCGTCTGGGAATTCGGCAGCGTGCTGGGCAAGAACAAGGCGTTGACCGTGAAGGACGCCGGCGGCACGCTGGTCACCTTTGCCCTGCGCGGCGACGGCGTCGGGGCGATCGTCGGCGGCACCGACTTCACCGAGATCTTCCTGACCGGCACGACCAGGCGAACGCAGTTTGTCGTCACCCGGGACCCCAAGGCCGTCGCTGCCGTGACGCTCAAGAACATTACCGCCCGCGGGCCGCTGGGTGGCATCGCGCTCAAGGGCATCGACGTGGCCGGAACGGTGCACGTGCAGGGGCAACTGGGCTCCGCCGCGGTGGGGAACATGCTGGCCGGTTCAGCCTTGACGGTCGACGGGCCGGAGCCCTGCGGCACGCTGAGTTTCAGTTCGATCACCGACGTCTCGATGACGTTCGGCGGCGGCGTCAAGGCGTTCGCGGCGGGGGCCTGGCTCGATAGCGGCGCGGCCGACGTCTTGACGGCGCCCTGGCTCGGCTCGTTCACCATCGGTGGGCGCAAGGATGACCCCAGGACGAAGACGGTCAACGAGGCCCTGCGCGGAGACATGCAGGCGGACCTGGACCTATCCGGCGTCGGCGCCCCCAAAGGCCTGGCCCTGGGGACCTTCAAGATCGCCGGCTTGGTCGATGGCAGCATCTCCGTCGCCGCCGGCGGTATCGGGGCGGTCACCGTCGGCCGGTGGCAGAGCGGCGGCGTGGAGGCCGGCTGGCTGAATTCGCTGACAACCGCCGCGGACCGGCGCGACGCCGCCGTCAACGGCAACTGGCTGGTCGACGTGACCCTCAACGGGCTGGCAGCACCCAAAGGCGTGGCCCTCGGCAGCGCCAAAGTGGCCGGGGCCGTGACCGACTGCTCGATGACGTTCGGCGGCGGGGTCAAGGCGTTCGCGGCGGGGGCTTGGCTCGACACCGGCGCGGCCGACGACGTCTTGAGCGCGCCCTGGATCGGCTCGTTCGCCATCGGCGGGCGCAAGGACGACCCCGGGACGAAGACGGTCAACGAGACCCTGCGCGGAGACATGCAGGCGGACGTCGACCTCTCCGGTGTCGGCGCCCCCAAAGGCATGGTCCTCAAAACCTTCAAGATCGCCGGCCTGGTCGACGGCAACATCTCCGTCGCCGCCGGCGGCATCGGGGCGATCACCGCCGGCTGGTGGAACAGCGGCAGTGTGGCGGCCGACTGGTTGGATTCCATGACCACCAAGAAGGACCGGCTCGACGCCGCCGTCAACGGCGACTGGCTGGCCGACCTGACCCTCACCGGCTTGGCAGCCCCTAAGGGCGTGGCCCTCAATAGCGTCAAGGTCGCGGGAGCCATCCGCGACTGCTCCGCCTTGATCGGCGGGAACGTGAACACGTTGTCGGCCGGGGAACTGCTCAATGCCGACGTGCTGCTGGGTGCCGCCGCCCTCACCGGCTCGGCGGATGACTTTGACGGGCCGGGTGGGCGAAGTGAATTCACGCTGAAGACGCTTCAGTTGGCGGGCATCCTCGATGCTCCCGGCGGCGTGGCGTGGGTGATGAAGGACAGCCGCGTGGCGGCGTGGACGATCGGCGCCTTCAAGGCCGCCGGATCGGCTGACAACAGCCAGTTGCAATACCACGTGCTGATCACCGACCAGGGCCCAACCGCGGGACTGCTGCGGTCGGCCGTTTGACCTGCCGGCCGTCAAGGCCGCCCGGGTGGGCGCACCTCATGTTTGTGGCGAGGGTGGCACGGCCACGCGCCGTTGCGTGGCCGTGCATGGTCACGTGGGCGAGCAAGCACGGTCACGCAACGGCGCGTGACCGTGCCACCCTGGACGAACAGGGCTTGCCACAAAATCTCAGCACACCCGCCCGGGCCCGCCAGGGGCGGCGTGCACGCCCTGTCCGGGACCCTCTGAAGCGGAAAACACCAATGACCGACAAATCCAAAACGTGCCTATCACTGGTCTGCTTTCTATCAATGCTCATACTTCCCCCTGTGGGGCTTGCC
Source organism: Planctomycetota bacterium (assembly GCA_026387055.1). Classification (GTDB taxonomy): domain Bacteria; phylum Planctomycetota; class Phycisphaerae; order FEN-1346; family FEN-1346; genus JAPLML01. Next base: position 4,808 of record JAPLML010000056.1, read on the forward strand.
ATTGGCTGGATTGGTTGGGGTTTCAGCACGGGGGCTATTGTTGCCCTGATTGCCTTGGCGGTGTGCTTCCTCTTGGCTGCAATACTTCTGGCGATAGTCAAAGAGCTGGCGTGGATGACCGTTGCTTTGCCTTTCCTGCTTGGCTTCGCGTACACCATTCTGCCAGACTGCATTGTGGGACCGTTTGACGACACGGCGGTGTTTGCCGCTGGAGCCCTGATGACATTTGCGCTGTGGGTCAGAAAGGACCCAAGCACCCCAAAGTGGATCGTTCTGCCTTTGCTGGCGGCCAGCCTCTATACGTTGGTCGGCGAGCTGATTCCGGGCCCGGTGGATGAACTGCTTGTGTCCCTCATAGGCGGCGGACTGGCCGTTGGCGGCTACCTGAGACGACGACGGCCGCCAGGTTCTTCCGAGCATCAACTACAGCAGGATAGCGGTGTGATCGAAGGAGAGTCCCGCGTGCGGGAATAGGACCCCAGAGCCTCGTAGAGGCCGAGGTTCCCGGTCGGCGCCATCAGGCCGGACTTCCGATGCCAAAGAATCTTGCTTCGCCTCTCCAACACCTCAAAGCCCTACGTCTCGCCACTAAAGCATGCCGAAAACCGCCGTTCGACCACGCCGTTCGCCCTAACACAGGGCAAACGCAATTTCAGTGAACCAGTTCACCCGGCCAGGACGACCCTTGCCGGGGCGGGACTTGCACCCGCTGGAACTGCGTACCTTTCACGGCACACGTGGCCTACTACAGCCGCGCTTGCTGTGGGTCAGGCGGCACCTCATCACTGCTTTCCGCCCTTGGCTTCAACCTGATCAGTCAGACGCCTGATTCTATCTCGCAATGCCAGTCGTTCCGGTGTCTCCGGAACAGGCTCCGAACCCGCTTGGGTGGCCCGCCATGTCAGTGTTCTCAGCCGCA
>JAPLML010000283.1 GCA_026387055.1 Planctomycetota bacterium
GCCGACGCCGCCGAACGCTATGGCGTGGACCTCCTCAACGTGCTGTTCCTGACGCCGCTGCCTGGAACGCGCCTGTGGGACAGGATGAAATCGCAAGGCCGCATCGCCGCCGACTCGTTCCCGGAAGATTGGAGGTATTTCACACTGACTTTCCCCGTGGCCCGGTATAAGCATCTGTCCTGGGCTGGTATCCTCCAGGAGATGGACGCCTGTGACCGGAGATTCTACTCGCTGCCGCGGATCCTGCACCGAATATGGAGCAGCCTCTGGCGAAGGCGCGGGCCCCTGTTCGTGGCAGTGAGCAATCTTTCCTTCCGGCACAACCTTCGCACGGCTCGTGGCCTTCAGAGGAAAGCAGAAGTATCACGAGGTCAACGGCTCAATCTTCCGGCGCGCGCAGAATCTTCGGGAGGGACAGCAATCGCAGAAGAAGCCCCCGGCTCCTGAGGAACCGGGGGCGGTGAACTAGTCCACCGAAATTGCGTTCGCCCTGTGTTAGGGCGAACGGCGTCGTCGAACGGCGATTTTCGGCATGCTCTGGCGGCGGAACGTAGGGCTTTAAGGTGTTGGAGAGTCGAAGCAAGGTTCTTTGGCATCAGAATTCCGGCCTGATGGCGCACCGCGACCGAAGCGATCGCTGCACGCGAGCCCGCTGATCCGTCAGGCCACACGTCGCAGCGTGACGACGGGTAGATGCCTTCGTCCTGCCTCGAATGTGACGGCGAGTTCGATCCGCACGCCGGGCTGGCCCTTGATGAGCGTCTGCGGTCTGGCGTGACGGACGCCCGGCATCTGCCAACACCATTAGGACGGTTGCCGTTGGGTAGGGAGCAGACTTGGGCATTTAGCGTCAAGCCGGAAGGGAGACCGCCATGGGAAGAATGACGATCATCGGACTCGTCGCGGCGGCCGCGGGTGTCGCCGTTGTGCTGGTCGGCGGCGTGATGATCTTCAATCGCCAACCTGCGCCACCGGTCCCGCGGAAAACAGTGCCTGCCGAACGTGGGGCCGACGTGAAGGCGGCCCGGAGCCAAGGGCGCCCTGTCGCCGCGCTGGCGATGCGACTGCCGCCTCAGGAGGGGCCGGCGCCCGAGGCACCTGGCCCTTCCGTCGCCGACGCACCGCAGACTCCGCCGGCAGAGACTCCCGACCGGGCGAACCCCGACAAGCGGCCGCCGGCATCTCAGCCCGCGAGACCCGGCACCGGCAAGCCGCCGGCCCGGAATCCGGAGGCGCGCGACGCCCTGAGCCGTGTGGGGTTCGATCCCGCGGCCGAAGCGGTCTGGTTCAGGGCCATCAACGATCCGAACCTCCCGCCAGAAGAGCGCAAGGACCTGATTGAGGATCTGAACGAGGACGGTTTCCCGGACCCCAGGAACCTCACGGAGGCCGATCTGCCGCTGATCCTGAGCCGCATTGAACTCATTGAGGAACTTGGGCCTGGGGCCATGGATGAGGTCAACGACGCGGCGTTCCGGGAAGCCTACAAGGACCTCGTAAACATGTACCTGCGTCTGGCGGGTCCATGAGCAATCCGCGGCCCATCATTTCCTTTCTCGCGTGCCACGGGTTGCCCGCCACGGCGGTTCTTCGACTTGCCAACCCGTGATTGAGGGTTCTGGGTTCTGCAAGAGCCTCCAAGGCAGTGCGTCGTCCAACAGAGGTCCGACCGGCCTCAGGCCTCACGAGCAAGGCAGTGTCAGCCGGCGTCCTGATCAAGAATGGTGTCAGCTGGCAGGAGCGCAGGGGGCACTTGCGGGAGCAGGGCCGATGGTGGCAGGCGGTGTCCTGTGACATGCTGTTAACCAGAGTTTGCCGCCGGCTCTCATGCCGAACCGGTCCCCCAACGTTTGGAACTCGTTCGGGGTGGGGAGGGTTGTGTCTGCGGCGCGCCGCGGCCTACACATTCACAGCTTCCAGCCGGCTCGGAAGGGCGGCGGATCCAGGAGGACGTTGGCCTCCGGGCAGTTCGTGAACTGCCGCATCTGGCCGTCCCACGCCAGCTTCGTGCCCAGCTTCTTCACGGCGATGGCGCCCAGGAGGGCGATCTCGGTCAGCGGCCCGCCGTAGGAGAAGTCGGACCCGGCGGGCTTGCCGCTCCGGATCGCCCGGATCCAGTCCTGGTGATGCTCCTTGGCCCGCGGGATGGTCTTCTCGGGGAGCTTGTACTCCTTCATCTTCGCCTCGGGGATGATCCGGACGCCGCCGGCGCCGTGCGACCCGTACATGATCGCGCCCCTGTCGCCGAGGACGACCGCCCCGGTGTCGGTGACGTTGCGGCCCTCCTCGAGTTCCGGAGGCCTTGGAATCCGCTCCTTCCCGCTGTACCAGTGGAGCGTGACCGGCCCGCGTTTGCCCTTGGCGGCAAACTCGTAGGTGATGATCTCGCCGCGCGGGCACGTCTCGCCCTGGGTCTTCGGATCGTAGTCCTTCGCCTGGGCCTGGATGGTGGCTGGCGCGCCGAGGTCGAGCGCCCAGAAGACCGGGTCGACCACGTGGCAGACCCAGTCGCCGATGACGCCCGTGCCGAACTGGAGCCACGAGCGCCAGGTGCCCGGCACGTACATCGGGTGGTACGGGCGGTGCGGGGTCGGCCCGAGCCACAGGTCCCAGTCGAGCGTCGGCGGGACCAGCGGCGTCTCGCTGAGCTTGCCGAGGTCGCGGATCTTCGAGTAGTTCATGCCGCACCCCGCATGGACCGTGTGCACGCTGCCGATCGCGCCGTCCCAGATCCACTCGCAGAACATGCGGATCGACTCCGTCGAGTGGCCCTGGTTCCCGACCTGCGTGATGACCTTCTTCTCGCGGGCCGCCCTCATGAGGGCCCGGACCTCGGCGACCGAGTGGGCCAGCGGCTTCTCGCAGTAGACGTGCTTGCGGCGCTGGATCGCCGCCATGGCCGCCACGGCGTGCGTGTGGTCGGGTGTGGCCACGAGGACGGCGTCGATCTGGTTCTCCATCTCGTCGAACATCTTGCGGAAGTTGCGGTAGGGCTTGGCGGCCGGATACTTCTTGAAGACGTCGCCCGCTTGCGCGAGGTCCACGTCGCACAGGGCGACAATGTTCTCGCCCGCCCATTGGTCGAGGTCGCCGCGCCCCTGGCCGCCTACGCCGATGCCCGCGATGCGGACCTTGTCGTTGGGCGGCGTCTCGCCGCTCGCCGCGACCGCACAGCGCGGCACAATCGTGAACGCGGCCGCGGCCGCCGCAGTGCCCAGGAACGCGCGGCGCGTGAGGGTGGATTTCCGCATCTTAGTCTCCTTGTTTCCGGCCGGCGGCAAGCTCTTCGAGCAACTTGGCGGTCTCAGCACAGTGAGCCTCGCTGGCATAGTCGAGGGGCGTGCCGCCCGCGCGGCTCTCGGCGCCGAGGTCCGCGCCCTTCGACGCCAGCAGGCGGACCATCGCGGCCTGGTCGTGGCGTGCGGCCAGGTGGAGCGGCGTCTCGCCGGCGAGGCTGCGGGCGCTCACGTCCGCTCCCTTCCGCAGAAGCAGTTCCGCTGTCTCGCGGTCGCCTTGGGCGGCGGCGTAGTGCAGGAGCGTGCGGCCGGTGCCCTGGCAGGTGCCGGCGTCAACGCCGTCGTCCACGAGGCGGCGGACAGCCGCGCCGTCGCCGCGCGCGGCCGCGTCCAGAGCCATCGCGGCGCGGTCCTCGGCGACTCCGCCGCGTGAGGCGAGCAGCTCGGCCACCTCGGTGCGGCCATTCTCTCTGGCGTAGGTCAGCGGCGTCTTGTAGGCCGCGTCGCCATGGTTGACCGCAAAACCCTTCTCGACAAGAAGCCTGGCGATTTCGAGGTCGCCCGCGGCCGCGGCATGGTGGAGCGGACCCGGCGCCTTCCAGGGACATGCGGAGCGGGGCAGCGACGGGCCCTTCTCAAGGAGCATCGCCAGCATCGCGCGGTCCTTGCGGTCGATGACGCCACACAGCATGTCGGCGGCAGGTTGACCGGTGAGAAGGGCCGCCATCCGCAGGTCGTCGAGGAGCGTGGCTGCGCGCCTGGCGTCGCCTGTCTGCACGGCCTTCTGGAGGTTCAAGAGCGCGGCCGCATCGGTGGCCTCAGCTTGGCCCGAGAGCCGCGCGGCATGGACGTAGTAGGCGGCGAGGCCAGCCAGGACGCCCAGGCTGACCAAGGTCGCCAGGGCGGACACCGCCATCGCGGCCCGCAGGGGCGCGAGCCGTCTCCGAAGCAGAAGGAGGAAGATACCGAACACGAGCTGCACCGCGAGCAGCGGCAGGCCGAGGACCGCAATCAGCCAGACGAAGAGGCTTTCGATGCCGCAGTCCCACGCTGGCGGCAGCACCACGAGGGTAAAGAGGAGCAGGGCGGCCGCCAGCCCGAGCGAAACGAGGGAGAGGAGCGTGAGCAGGATGCGGCCAATGCGTCTGGGCCACGTGGCAACGGGTTGACCGGGCGCCTTCACAGTCGTCATGACGACCTCGCAAGCCCACCAGGCGGCCCCCAGTATAGCACGAGGGCCCGGATCCAAGGTTCGCGAAAAGGTTGTTCAGCGTGGTCCGGGCGGGCCGCGCGGCACACGAGCCATGAGGGTACTCTCGCTCCGGCGTTGTCGGGCTTCCGGGGCTCGTGGCTCGAAGCCTGCCGCGCGGTTGGCTGGTCTGCGGCCGAGGGGCTTCTCTGAGAAGCCTCAAAGTGCCGTCAGCGGTGCCGGGATGACGCTGGCGGCGAACGACATCACAGGGAAAGCCTTGGGGCGACGAAGAAGCTCTGTTCGCATCGGGCCATAAGGGCGTGCTAGAGGCCGAAAATGGCTGAAACGTGACCTGGGGACAAGCGGAACCAATGGGTTGGGGGGCGTGAAAGGGCTTGCAGGATCATGGAAACGAGAGACAATCAAAGAGCAGAGGCCCACGGCGGTCGTGGGCAGGGCCATCTGGAAAATCCCGGATAAAGTCGGGCCATGCTGAGGACCCGCATCGCAACCTGGACTCTGGTCGTCCTGGCCAGTGCCGGTCTTGTCCTGGTCGCCCTCGTGGCGGCGGCCATCCTCCTCGGCGAGCGGGACCCCGACAAGCGGGCCATCATCTGCATGGCCCTGGGGCTGGTCATCCTCTGGTGCATCCTGGGCGGCGTGCTCATGCGGCTCGGCCGCGACCGGTTCGTGTCTCTCATGGCACGGGTCCGGATTCCCTGGCAGATCAAGTTCGTCGTCCTGTGCATCGTGATGGCGCTCCTCGAGGAGGCGGTCAC
>JAPLML010000754.1 GCA_026387055.1 Planctomycetota bacterium
GACCTTATGAAGTTGTGCCATGCTTCCGCGTTGTTGCCCAGCCCCGAATGGGGCGGTAGCGCATAGACAAAATGGATTGACCTGCCCCGGTTCTTAACATCGTGGGTTAGGCTTGGGCCTGGTTTGTAACTGGGTCCAAAGTCAGAGCCACATTAAGAAGGAGCAGGTCATGAAGCAGTCTACCGGATTCGTGGGTCTGGATGTACACAAGGATTCTATTTCCGTCGCACTTGTCTCCGCGGAAGGAGACGCCGTCGAGGTCGGTCAATTCGAGAACACGCCGACGGTCGTCCAGAAGATGGTTCTTCGCTTAACCCGGATGCACTCGTCGCTGTCTTTCGCCTACGAGGCCGGCCCGTGCGGGTACGGCCTGTATCGCCAGTTGAAAGAGATGGGCCATGAGTGTCTGGTGGCGGCCCCGTCGCTGATTCCTAAACGGCCGGGGGACCGGATCAAGACGGACCGCCGCGACGCCATGTCGCTGGCCCGGTTGCTGCGCATGGGGGAGTTGACGGCGGTGTGGGTTCCGGATCCTCACCACGAGGCGGTTCGCGATCTGGTGCGGTGCCGTGACGACTTCAAACAAGTCCAGCGGCGATGTCGCCAGCGGCTCTGCGGGTTCCTGTTGCGTCATGGCCGGCATTACGACAAGAACAGGTGGACGCAGGAGCACAGACGTTGGCTGACGAGTCAGCAGTTCGATCACCAGGAGTTGCAGAAGGTGTTCGATCATTACCTTTACGGGATCATCGAAGCCGAGGAACGGGTCGCCCAGTTGGAGCGTGAGATGGCCGAGACGTTGGATTCATGGTCATTGGCGCCGCTGGTTCGCGGCCTGATGGCCATGCGGGGCATCAAGCTGGTGACGGCGATGACGTTGGCGTCGGAGCTGGGGGACCTGAGCCGCTTTGGTCGTCCTGGGTACCTGATGAGTTTCGTGGGCCTGGTGGCCAGCGAACGCTCGAGCGGGCAGACCCGCCGCCAGGGCGGGATCACCAAGAGTGGCAATAGGCACGTTCGGCGTGTTATTATCGAGTCGGCGTGGTCGTACCGCCACAAGCCCTGCTTGAGCGTGTCGCTGCGTGCCCGTGGAAAGGATGCCAGTGAGGCGGTTCGTGCGATAGCGTGGAAGGCCCAGAAGCGTCTTCACAAACGGTACCACCGTTTGACGTCGCTTGGCAAGGCGGCCCAGGTGGCTGTGACGGCAGTTGCGCGAGAGGAAATGGGATTCATCTGGGCGATTGGCAGGCAGGTGATGCAGGAACAAAAGGCGCTGGCTGAAGCCGGCGTATGAAGGACAAGGCGGGCCGGGCGGTGAGCCGACAGGAGAATCCTCGACCCGGCTACGTGGCATCCGGAGTATTGGATGATCCACGAGCATAGACAGAGGCAGCTCCGCGACGAAGGCTAGTCTTGTGGTAACCAACCCACGAATATCAGCATGATCAACCGTCGCCAATAGCGCCGCCCGGCCTTGCCCCAAACAAAGAAGAAGAAGCAACAGCGGTTTCAGGGAAAGAAGAAAAAACAGAAGAAAGTCCGCGCTTAGGGGTTGACAGGTCAATCCATATCAGCCGGGCGGTGAGCGTACTGGCGAACCCCCGGTATGATGCTCTCTTAATCAGGAGCCCTGGAAGGGCGATGGCGAGTCCGGAACCTCCATCGCCCCTTTCGGGGCTCGTTGTTCACGGGCATTCCGGGGGTTCGCCAGTACGCTCACCACCCGGCTGATATGGATTGACCTGTCAACCCCTAAGCGCGGACTTTCTTCTGTTTTTTCTTCTTTCCCTGAAACCGCTGT
>JAPLML010000557.1 GCA_026387055.1 Planctomycetota bacterium
GTCGAGTGAAAGAATGGTAAAGGCGCGCACCCGTTCAATGGCCTCGACGAGCCCCATACGCTCCACCGTAACACCTGGTGGAAAGGCGGTGGTAAAGCGCGAGGCCAGGCGAGGGTCAAGAATCACAAAGCAGCCGCGGTCCTTGTCGCTGCGGATGAGGCGTCCATAGGCCTGCCTGAGGCGCAGTCGCACCACCATGTCAGTATAAGCATTGCCGCCGAAGGTTTCCTTGCGAGCACGTTCCAGGATGGTAGGTGTGCCCCAGGGAACCCGGTCAAGCACAATGAGCCGCAAGGAGTCACCCGGCACGTCAACACCGTCCCGCACCGCGTCAGTGCCGAGCAAGCAGGCATCGCATTCGGCGCGGAACATGTCAACCAGAGTTCCCGTATCCATCGAGTCCACATGCTGGGCGTAGAGCGGCAATCCCTTCTGGGCCATGGCTACGTTGATGCGCTTGTGCACGGCCTTCAGCCGCGTAATGGCGGTGAAAAGGCCAAGTGCCCCGCCCGAACTTGCGAAGAACAGTTCGCGATAGGCCGCTGCCACCTGGCCCATGTCGTCACGGTTCACGTCGGATACCACGATCAGCCGGCTCTTCGATACATAGTCAAAGGGTGAGTCAAAGCTCACGCGTTTCACGGGATAGGGCAGGTGCACGGCACCGGTACGCATTTCGGCGTTGGTCCAGTCGTCGGGCACATCTGGCGGCCGGTCACGTAACGTCGCTGAGGTAATAATTATGCCGTCGGCATTGCGCAGAACTGCGAGAGCGAGAGGCTCCGTCGGGTCCACCCAATGGGAGTGCAGGCCCACATCAGCTTCCCGGCCAAAGATCTGGTCGACTGCGAACCATTCCACAAACAACGGGTTCTTGGTTTCGAGGAGCCGTGTGAGCATGTCAATCCAGCCCCCAACCATGAGTTCACCGCGTTTCTTCAAGGAGCGCGACACCGCCTCAATGCGGCCTCTGTCGTAGGTGGAGAGATCCTCGGCCTCATCATCAAGCTTCTTGGCCAGCGTCTCGGCAAGCCGTGCCATGGGGCGCTTGAGATCATGCAGCGCACCAGCAAGGTCCGCGGCGGCCTCGGCCAACCCGTCCACCAGGGGTGTACAATCGGTTTCCATGGAATTGCCGCCATTCTGGTCGGCCCGCGCCAAAACCTGCTGGCGCACGATGGCGAGGAAATGCTCGGCAATGCCCTCCGGCATGCCGGCCTGCACGCGCCTGGTCCAACCGAGACCTGGCAGGGCGTAGGCGGCCTGCAGGACTTTCTGCACAAGTTCTTCAGCCGCTTGGTTGTCGGACACAAGATCTCCAATGCGGTCAAGTAGCCCGCGCCCGCGTCGCCGTTCGGATTCCGGTCCGCGCAGCCAGCGCCTGAGTTCGGCGGTTTCAAGCGCCGTGAGGTGGCCGGAGAAAGCGGAATCTGCGGCATCAAAGAGATGGTGCCCTTCGTCAAATACCATGCGGCGAATGCCGCCGGGGGCCGCCTCTTCCTCGTCGGTGCGCGCCACA
>JAPLML010000148.1 GCA_026387055.1 Planctomycetota bacterium
ACTGAAAACTTCGCCCAGGCCATCATGCAGGCCACGGCCTACATCACGCCCGGCGGGTCTCCTGACCCGTACCTGTGTAGCGTGGGTGGCACGGTCACGCGCCGTTGCGTGACCGTGCTTGCTCCCCCACGTGGCCCTGCACGGCCACGCAAGAGCGCCCGCCACGGCGGGCAGGCTGTGGCCGTGCCACCCGGCAATCTGGTATGACGCCAAACACGTACGCAGACCCACCGCGCACCTGTGGAAAAACCACCCGGTCACGGAAGGTCCATGGCGTACGTCTCGCACGCCAGCGGCGTCAACTCTTCCACGATTGTGCCATCCTTTACAGCAAGTGTGCGGCCGCTCGCTGTCTTCACCGAGCCGACACCGGCGGGCACGGCGAGGCGCATCGTTGCCGGCAGCTTCTGCGGGTTCGTCACGAGGACCCACAGGCGTTTGCCGTCGCGGAAGGCCGCCCACGCCGGACCGCCGGAAACATGCACCTCCGGCGGAGGCGGATCGGCGGCCAGGAGCGCCGGCATGAGCGACCGGACCTCCTCGCCGAGACGCGAGACGTCCTTCCACCGGGCCTCGAACCCCAGCCGATCGCGCTGAAGGTCATAGAAACTGTAGTAGATGAGACCCTTCGCGCCATTGACGAGGGCGAGGTACGTCATCGCCCGCATCTCGTCGTACGTGGGGGCGCGATGCTTGGCGGGGTCCTCGTTCTTATGATAGTTCGCCCAGTCGAAGACCTGCGGCACCTGCCAGAAGGCGCATGCCCCGTTGGTGGCCGCGCGGGTCTTGCAGGCCCACTCGCCGGCCATCGCAACGGGCTTGTCGGGGATGGGGTACGGGTCGGTGCCGAGGACGTCGCACGTGTGGCGGTAATCGGCGAGCTCGTCAACCTGGAAGAGGACAGCCCACGTCGGATGGTCGGGATCGAGGCGCCGCACAAGCCGGTAGCGGGCCTCCAGGGCGTCGCGCATCGTCGCGGGCAGTTCGTCGTTCAGGTACCACGCGAGGACAGCCGGGTGCGAGCGGAACCGCTCAACGATTGTCCTCACGGCCGCATCGGCGTCGGTGATGCCGTCGATGCCGCCCTTGGGGAAACTGTCGGTGCGCCCGTACAGATCCTTGACGGAGTAGATGACCTTGATGCCGCGCCGCTGGGCCACGTCGAGCAGTTCGCCCGCCTTCGCCAGCGACATGCTGCTGAAGGCGTAAGGCATGACGCAGTTGAACCCGGCGGCGGCCATCTTCTCGAGGTCCGCGTCCGCAATCGTGGAGAGGTAGAACCCGAGGGGGAAGAACGGCTTGCCGTCGGCGACGGTGCGGCGGTGGCGGTCGACGGAGACGCGCGGGCGCTGACCGGCAGGGAGGATCCGCCCGTCGATCGCTTGCTCGGCAACCTTTCGCCCGCCCTGCTCGAGGAACATCTGGACCTGGTACTCGCCGGCGGTCAGCGGCGGGGCACCGAGTTCCACGGCAAACGAGCGGGACCGGAACTCCGCGACC
>JAPLML010000611.1 GCA_026387055.1 Planctomycetota bacterium
CCTGCACGCGTACATCGCGCTGGCCCACGACCTCGGGGCGCCGATCGTCCGCGTCTTCGGCGGGGCCATCCCCAAGGGCGAGCAGCCGGAGGCCGTCGAGAAGCGCATGGCGCAGCTCCTCCTGGGCGTGGCCGACCAGGCCCGCGAGGCCGGCGTCCGGATCTGCCTGGAGACGCACGACTCCTTCTGCCGCGCGGACGCGGTGGCGCGGGTGCTGGCCCTCGCGAAGCACTCGGCCGTCGCCGACCTGTGGGACGTGCACAACCAGTTCGAGACCGGCGAGCCGGTCAAGGAGGCGTTCGACCGCCTCTGGCCGCGCATCGGGTATCTCCATGTCAAGGACAGTTTCAAGCGGCCGGACGGCCAGCGGCAGCTCTGTTTCCTCGGGGCGGGCGACGTGCCCGTGGCCGAGGTCGTCGGCTGGCTGAAGGCCCGCGAGTTCCCGGGGTACGTGGTGGTCGAGTGGGAGAAGGCGTGGCATCCGGAACTGGCCGACGCCGACGTGGCGGCGGCCCAGCACATCCTGAAGCTGCGCGAGTACCTGGCGCGGTAGAGATCGCCTGAGGTCGCGAGTGTCCCGCCGCTTCCGCGGCGGGCTCGGGTATCGACGGCCAGGCCGCCCGGCCTTTCGAGCCCGCCGCGGGAGCGGCGGGAGATCTGCAACAGATAAAGAACGCCATGGCGCGAACGGCCAACAAGGCAAAGTGGATCTGGATCGCCCGGGAGTGTCACACGCCGGACTTCTACCTCCGCGCCCGGCGTCCGTTCCTCCTGGCCGCCAAGCCCGCCACGGCCCGCCTGCGGGTGACCGCCTTCAGCGAGTACGCCCTCTACGTGAACGGGCAGTACATCGGCGGCGGGCCGGCGCCGTCGTCGCCCGAGGCGCCGCTCTACGATGTGTACACCCTCGAGGACCTGCCGCTGGGGCGCGGGCCGAACACCATCGCCCTGCTCGGCCACAACTACCACGTCGGGCTGCCGCGGCTTCCGCGCCTGTCGGGCGGGCTGTGGCTCCAGCTCGACGTGACCGGCGAGGACGGCAAAACCGAGACGATCGCGACGGACCGCCACTGGCACGTGGCGCCGGCCGATGACTTCAGCCGCCGCGCCCCCCGGCTGTACTGGACGGCCGGGTTTGCCGAGGTCCGCGACACCCGCCGCGAGCCGGCCGGCTGGACGTCGTTCCGGTTCTCCGAGAAACGGTGGCTGAAGGCCGACGAGGTGCGCCCCGGGCGGGCGGAGGGACTCCCGCCGCCGCGCCCGGCGGAGCGCCCGATGCCGCGGCTGCGGGAGACGTGGGCGCTGCCGCGCGGCGTGGCCGCCGCCGGCCGGGTCGAGTGGCCGGCGGGCGTGACGGCCGTGCCGTTCGAGTTCGCCGTCCCCAACGTCGCCCACGGCGAGTTCTACGCAGGATCCTTTGTGCATACGAAGACGCGCACCAAGATGCGGCTCCTCTTCGACTGCGACGAGGCCGCCGTCGTCTACGTCAACAATCACCAGGTCCTCCGCCAGGGGTACAA
>JAPLML010000192.1 GCA_026387055.1 Planctomycetota bacterium
GTCGGGCTCCCAGTCGATCCGGACGTCGTCCGGCTCGAGGCCCAGGACCTCTCGCACGAACTCGCGCGTGTACAGGAGGTGCCGCGCCAGGCTCTCGCCGCCGGCGAGGTTCTTGTCGCCCTCGACCCAGTGGACGGCGGCCACCTCCCACCGGCCCTCGGCCACGCGCTCGCGGATGCGATCCAGCAGGGCCGGGTGGTAGTCGCGCATCAGGGCGTAGACCGACGCCTGGCTTTGCGTGAAGCGGAAGTCCGGGAACTCGTCCATCAGCGCGAGGACCGTCCGGAACGTGTCGTTGGTGGTCGCCACGGTCTCGGGCCAGGACCACATCCAGTTCATATCTATATGGGCATGGCCTACGCAGTGGACCGTGTACGTCATGGCCACCTTGCCGATGGGGGCGAGGGCGGCCTCGGCCTCGCGCACGGCCGCCTCCAGGCGGTCGAGCTTGTGCGACGCCACCGCCTTGGCCACCAGGGCCGAGGCGTCGGCGATGAGCTTCGTCCAACGTTTCGCCTTGTCGGGATGCCGCGCCGCCAGCCCCTCGGCGAACTCGATCTCGGCCAGGAACCGCTCGGCCACGTGCCCCCGCCCGGCCAGAAGGACGGCCAGGTCACGGCGTACGTCGTGGCGGCTGCTTGTCGTCATGCGTTGTGTCTCCTTTAGGCGCCCGGGGCGCCGCGGCGACTCTTGGACGTGCCGGGCGGCCGACCGTGGTCCGCTGAGGCGGTGAGTGTACTCGGTGGCACTTCCCTCCGCAACGATTTCCGTTGAGGCAGAATTTGCCGCGCGACCTTGACAGCCTTCCGGCGCCAGTGTAAAGTCTGAGGTCGCTGCATAAGGGTGTGGCGGCAAGGTGCCGTCACAGGTTCTTCTTTCCGCGGATGGTCGGGCCGCCATCCGGTTGATCGCCAGGCGATCATCGGAGGACGGCCGTGACGAAGACGAACCATGCCGCACAGAAACCCTCGACTTCCCCCAGCAGTCCCCCGACCCCCTTGGGCGGCTGCCTGCTGCGCGCGTTCTGGATGATCCTGGGCAACGCGCTGCTGGCGTTTTCCGCCATCGCCATCGCCAAGAATCATGAGGGTTTCCTGTCCCTGGCCGACGCCGCGCTCTGGATCTGCATCGCCGCGCTCGTTGTGGCGAGGTATATCGACATCAGAAAGTATAGCGGGCTGACGGGCGCCGGCGAGGCCGCCACGATGGTCCACTGGCGGCGCTACGCCCTGGTTCTCGTGGCGGCGGCGGCCGTCCTGTGGGGGTTGGCGCACCTCGGCGCCAGGTTCACGAGTCTGTAGCACTACGGCGCCACTCGAGCCTTTGCGCGGCGGGTCTGCCGACCCACGGCGCAGCGTGGCGCTGTCGTGTTACCTGTGTGGCGTGGCCATGCAGGAAGCCTGCGCCTATCCCGCACGGGGAGAGGGGGACTTGCACGCGAACGGGCGGTTGACGCCGTTGCGGCGGCATGTTAGCCTTCCGGTGTCGGCCGCAAGAGCAGGCGGGCGCCTGTCCGGCGGGCCGCGGCACCCGGCCGTCGCGAACCCCAACATGCACCGGGAGGCATGACCATGAACGTATGGATAGCGCTGGCGGTGTCGGTTTCGCTCCTGGCGGCGGCGATCGCCTGCTCGGCGGCGGAAGAGGCGCACATTGCGTGCGTCAAGCAGCCGCCCCTCGACAAGAAGAACGAGTTCTATCCGTCGAACCGCGAGCCGCTCGCGCCGAGCCCGCTCGTGAAGCTCCCCATCGGGGCGATCAAGCCCGCCGGGTGGCTGCGGCACATGCTGGAGCTGGAGGCCGAGGGCATGACCGGCCGCCTCACGGAGTTCAGCCCGTGGTGCAAGGCCGAGGGCAACGCCTGGCTCAGCCCCGACGGCAAGGGCCACAGCCCGTGGGAAGAGCTGCCGTACTGGCTCAAGGGGTTCGGCGACCTGGGGTACGTCCTGGGCAACGAGCGGATCCTCAAGGAAACGCGCCGGTGGATCGAGGGGATGATCGGCAGCCAGCGCGAGGACGGCTGGTTCGGCCCGCGCGCCAACCTCACCAACGTCGGCGGCAAGTCCGACATCTGGCCGAACATGGTCGCGCTCAACGCATTGCAATCCTATTATGAGTATTCGGGCGACAAGCGGGTCCTCGACCTCATGACGAAGTACTTCCGCTGGCAGCTCGCGGTGCCCGACGCCGACTTCATCGGCGGCTCCTGGCAGAAGGTGCGCGGGGGCGACAACCTCGAGAGCGTCTACTGGCTCTACAACCGCACGGGCGAGCCGTGGCTTCTGGACCTGGCGAAGAAGGTCCACGCCCGCACCGACAGGTGGGCCGACGGCGTGGCGAACTGGCACGGCGTCAACTTCTGCCAGGGCTTCCGCGAGCCCGCCGTCTACTGGATGCAGGCGAAGGACGCGAAGTTCCGCGGCGCCGCGTACCGCAACTACGACACCGTGATCGGCCTCTACGGGCAGTGCCCCGGCGGGATGTTCGGCGCCGACGAGAACTGCCGCAAGGGCTACGGCGACCCGCGGCAGGGGGCCGAGGCGTGCTCGATCATCGAATTCATGCATTCATTTGAGATGCTCACGAAGATCACGGGCGACCCGCTCTGGGCCGACCGCGGCGAGGAGGCGGCCTTCAACTCCGCGCCGTGCGCCCAGACGCCCGACCTGAAGGGCCTGCACTACCTGACCGCCGCCAACGAGACGGTCCTCGACTCCAGGAACCACGCCCCCGGCATCCAGAACGGCGGGTGCATGCTCGCCTACAACCCGCACGATTACCGCTGCTGCCAGCACAACGTTTCGCACGGCTGGCCGTACTACGCCGAGGAGCTGTGGCTGGTGACGCCCGATGGTGGATTATGTGCATCCCTCTATGCAGCCTCGACGGTCGAGGCGAAGGTGGGCGACGGCGCGACGGTCAGGATCACCGAGGTCACCGGCTACCCGTTCGACGAGACGATCGCGCTCGCCGTGGCCGCGCCCAAGGCGGTGCGCTTCCCGCTGTACCTGCGCGTGCCGCGCTGGTGCCAGGCCGCGAAGGTGGCGCTCAACGGGAAGGCCCTCGACGTGAAGGCCGAGCCGCTCTCGTTCGTGGTCGTCGAGCGGACCTGGGCCGACGGCGACAAGGTCGTGCTCGAGCTTCCCATGAAGCTCAGCGTCAGGGTGTGGGAGAAGAACAAGAACGCGGTCTCCGTGAGCCGCGGGCCGCTCACGTTCTCCCTGGCGATCGGCGAGAAGTGGACGCGCTACGGCGGCACCGATGCGTGGCCCGCCTTCGAGGTGCACCCGACCACGCCGTGGAACTACGGCCTGGCGATCGATCCGGCCAGGCCCGAGGCGTCGGTCGAGGTCGTGAAGAAGGGCGGGCCGGCGCCGGGGCAGCCGTTCACGCCGGAGGCCGCGCCCATCGAGCTCAAGGCCAAGGCGCGGAAGATCCCGGAGTGGGGCCTCGACCGGCACGGCCTGGTGGCGGTGCTCCAGCCGAGCCCCGCGGCGTCGAGCGAGCCGCTCGAGACCGTGCGGCTCATCCCGATGGGCTGCGCGCGGCTGCGGATCGCGGCGTTCCCGACCGTGAGCGCCGGTCCCGACGCGAACCGGTGGCAGGACACGACCGCGGCCAAGGCGGCCCTGACCGCGACGGCCTCGCACTGCAACGACGCCGACACCACCGATGCCCTGAGCGACGGCCTGCTGCCGAAGAACTCGATTGACCGCGACATCCCGCGGTTCACGTGGTGGCCCCACAAGGGCACGTCGGAGTGGGTCGCCTGCCAGTTCGCCAAGCCGCGCACGGTTTCATGGTCGGATGTGTATTGGTTCGACGACACCGGCGGCGGCGAGTGCCGTGTCCCGGCGTCGTGGCGGCTCCTCGTCAAGGACGGCAAGGAGTGGAAGCCGGTGAAACTGAGCGGCGGCGCGGCGTACGGCGTGGAGAAGGACAAGTTCAACAAGGTCGCGTTCGAGCCGGTCGAGACGGGCGAGCTGAGGCTCGAGGTGAAGCTCCAGGAGAACGTTTCGGGCGGCATCCTGGAGTGGCGCGTCGGCCCGCCGGCGAAGTAGGGGCGCGGCATGCCGTGCTGCTTGTTTGGTGTGATTCTTTTTGCATGTGCCACGGGTTGCTTGTCAACCCGTGATTAGTGTAGCTGTATAGTAAGCCCTCCGTTCCGGGTGGCACGGCCACGCGCCGTTGCGTGGCCGTGCATGGTCACGTGGGGGAGCAAGCACGGTCACGCAACGGCGCGTGACCGTGCCACCCACGCTGAACACGCACGTTGACAAGCAACCCGTGGCACGTGGGGCTCACAGCCTCGCGCGCCTGAGGCGCAGCGCGTTCGACACCACCGAGACGCTCGAGAAACTCATGGCGGCGCTCGCGATCATGGGGTTGAGCAAGAGGCCGGTCCACGGGTACAGCACGCCGGCGGCGATCGTGATGCCGATCGCGTTGTAGACGAACGCGAAGAAGAGGTTCTGGCGGATGTTCCGCATGGTCGCGCGGCTCAGGCGGCGCGCCCGCGCGATGGCCCGCAGGTCGCCGCGCACGAGCGTCACGCCCGCGCTTTCCATCGCCACGTCGGTGCCGGTGCCCATCGCCAGGCCGACGTGGGCCTGGGCCAGGGCGGGGGCGTCGTTGATGCCGTCGCCCGCCATCGCAACGATGCGGCCCTCGGCCTGGAGGCGGCGGACGACCTCGCCCTTCGCCTCCGGCAGCACGCACGCCTCGACCCGCGCGATGCCGAGCTGCCGGGCCACGGCCGCGGCAGTCGTCGGGTTGTCGCCCGTCACGAGGATGATCTCGACGCCGTCCTCGCGCAGCGAGCGGAGCGCCTCGGGCGTGGTCGCCTTGATCGGGTCGGCGACGCCTAAGAGGCCCGCGGCCGCGCCGTCGACGGCCAGGAACATCACGGTCTCGCCTTCGCGGCGGAGCGCCTCGGCCCGGGCCGCCAGGAGATCGCCTGGGTCCACGGCGTTCTTGTCGAGCAGGCCGCGGTTTCCGAGGAGGCACGCGCGGCCGTCCACCGTGCCCGTCACGCCCATCCCGGGGTCGGCCTGGAAATCGCGGACCTCCGCCAGGTCGATGCCGCGCTCGCCGGCGGCCGCCACGATGGCGGAGGCGAGAGGATGCTCGCTCCCGCGCTCGAGGCTCGCCGCCAGGCGAATCACCTCGGCCTCCGTCCGTCCGGCGGCGGCAATCACCGACACCAGGCGCGGCTTCCCCTCCGTCAGCGTCCCGGTCTTATCGACCACCAGCGTGTTGACCTTCTCCAGGACCTCGAGGGCCTCGGCGTTCTTGATAAGGACGCCCGCCGTCGCCCCGCGGCCCACGCCCACCATGATCGACATCGGCGTCGCCAGGCCCAGGGCGCACGGGCACGCGATGATGAGCACCGCCACCGCGTTCAGCAGGGCGTAGGCGAGGGCCGGGGCCGGCCCGAAGAAGGCCCAGATGACGAACGTGACGATCGCGATGGCGATCACGGCGGGGACGAACCACGCCGCCACGGCGTCGGCCAGACGCTGGATGGGGGCCCGGCTCCGCTGCGCTTCCCGGACCATGCGGACGATGTGCGCCAGAAGCGTGTCCGCCCCGACCCGCTCGGCCGCCATGACGAAACCGCCGGACTGGTTCACCGTGCCGCCGGTGACGGCGTCGCCGGCGTGCTTCTCGGCGGGGATCGGCTCGCCGGTGACCATCGACTCATCGATGCTTGTGCTTCCCTCGAGGATGCGGCCGTCGACGGGCACGTGCTCGCCGGGCCGGACGCGCAGGCGGTCGCCCGGCTGCACGTCGGCCAGGGGCACGTCGGCCTCGGCGCCGTCGGCGGTGAGGCGGCGGGCGGTCTTGGGGGCGAGGTCCAGCAGGGCCCGGATCGCGCCCGAGGTCCGCATCCGCGCCCGCAGCTCCAGCACCTGGCCCAGGAGGACGAGCGTGGTGATGACCGCGGCGGCCTCGAAGTAGACCGCGGGGCCTCCGTGCGGACCGGCGAACGAGGCCGGGAAGATGCCGGGCGCCGCCGTCGCCACCACGCTGTACGCGTACGCCACGCCCGTGCCGAAGGCGATGAGCGTGAACATGTTGAGGCTGAGGCCCACGAGCGACGCCCACGCCCGCACGAAGAACGGCCACCCGCCCCAGAGGACCACGGGCGTGGCCAGGGCGAGCTGAATCCAGTTGAGCGCCGCCGCCGAGAAGCGGTGCTCGAGCGCCCCGCCCAGGATCATGTCCGACATGCCGATGACTGCCACAGGGACCGTGAGGGCCAGGCTGATCCAGAACCGGCGGGTCATGTCGGCGAGCTCAGGGTTCGGCGCTTCCTGGGCGGCGGGGGCCTCGGGCTCCA
>JAPLML010000066.1 GCA_026387055.1 Planctomycetota bacterium
GTTCGCGCCCGTCACGATGCCGTCTTCATCATACTCGTAGTGATGCACGAGCGTGCCGCGCGGCACTTCGGTGAGGCCGACGCCGTCGCCCTGGCGGCCCTTGGGCCACTTCATCGGGGGCTTTTCGTCCTGGATGCCGTCGGCGATGAGCTCATCGAGCAGCCGCAGGACTTCGTAGAAGCAGTGGACGCTCTCGATGACCTGAGCGGTGTTGTTGTGGAAGGTGTTCGAGTTCGGGGCCGCCAGGCCGACCTTCCGGGCCGCCTCCTTGGCCTTCGGGTGAAGCAGCTTGGAGTTGTTGTTGAAGCGCGCCAGTGCCCCGACCATCAAGCTGCTGCGCTTGTTCTTGACGTGCTTGGCGCTCGAGTGCTGGACGATGGACTCATGGATGATCTTCTTGTAGTCGTGGATATCGGCGCAGTCGCCGTCGCTGGTCATGAGGTCGCCGCCGTAGAAGGCGTACTCCGTGGCATCGGTCAGCGACTCGTACTCGGTCTCGCGCTTGAACTCGGGGACCTTCAGCGAGGCGTACAGGTCCACGGTGGCCCAGACGTCGGCCTCGTGCGAGGCGATGTGCTGGCGAAGCTCCTTGAGGGTCCGGACGTTCGGCAGCTTCATGTAGCCGCCGGGGACCATGCTGATGGGATGGACGTGGCGGCCGACGAGCACCTCGCAGATGTAGTTGGCGAGCCTCTTGAGGCGCATCGCCCGCAGGACCACGTCGGTGTGAGTCTTCGCGAGCGGGATGACGCTCGGCGCGCCGAAGAAGTCCGGCGCCACGAGGAAGTAGATGTGGAGCCAGTGGCTCTGGAGCTGCTCGGCGTGAAGGACGACTTTGCGCAGCTTGAGCGTCTGCTCGGTGAGCGTGATGCCCATCGCGTCCTCGGTGGCCTTGAGGCTGGCGGTGCCGTGGCCACAGGCGCAGATGCCGCAGATCCGCGTCGTGAGGAACATGGCGTCCTGCCACGAGCGCCCGCGGAGCATCGCCTCGAAAAACCGCGGCGACTCGGTGACCTCCATCTTGCACTCGACGAGTTCGCCGTCCTCGACCTTGGCGACGATGTTGCCGTGCCCTTCGACGCGCGTCACGTAGTCGACCCGAACGTCCAGCGTTTTGGATGCCTTCGCCATGCGATTGGTGCTCCCTCTTATCGATCGCCGCTCTTGCGTTTCACACGCGCCCAGCAAGCTGGGCGGCTAAATGGCCGCCGCGGCGGGCTCGAATGCCGCCCTTACGCTTCCTTCGACACTTCGTCGTAAATGCCTTGGAACAACCGAAACTCCCGCAGCACGTCCTGCACCGTCAGGCCAAACTCGGCCATCACATCCTTGGCCGCCTGCGTGTTGGGCTTGTCCACCAAGCCCCGGCAGCCGATGCACTTGTGGCCGGCGCTCGGGCACAGGTACGGCTTGCAGCCGGCCCGCGTCACGATGCCCAGGCACGGCACGCCCTTGTGCCAGAGGCAGACGTTGTCGGCCAGCTTGCAGTCGACGCAGACGGGGTAGTTCGGCAGGCGGAAGGGCTTGCCCATCAGCAGGCACGTGGCCGCCTCCAGGAACTCCGCCGGGTTGAGCGGGCACCCGGGGATCTCGGCGTCGACCTTGACCTCGGCCTTCTGCGGCCGCGCGGGGATGTGCGGGACCCACGCCCGCCGCTCGCCGTAGACGTAGCGGGCCACGTCGTCCGGGTCCTGGAAGTTCTTGAGCATGTTGACGCCGCCGTGGGTCGCGCACGCCCCGAGCGCCACCAGGATGTCGGTCTTGGCCCGGATCTCCTGGATCTTCTCAATGTCGTGCGACGTGACGATCGAGCCCTCGACGAAGGCGACGTTGTAGTGCGGCACGTCGCCGTCGGAGGCCTCGCGGAATCGCCCGATGTCGGCCGCCGCCAGGATCGGCAGCAGGTCCGTCTCGCAGTTGATGACTTGGAGCCCGCACCCCTCGCAGCACGAGAGGCTGTCGAACATCAGAACCGGTCTTGCCATTCGCGTTTCCTTCTTCTTTTTCAAATCTCAGATTTCAGACTTGAGATTCGCAGTCCGCAATTGTCAGATGCCTTCCCTCAGCTTCTTCACCTGCTCGTACGTGAAAACGGGCCCCTCGCGGCAGACGTAGATGCCGCGGATCTGGCAGTGGCCGCACTTGCCCACGCCGCACTTCATGTGGCGCTCGAGCGAACAGATGATCCGGTGCTCCGGAATGCCCTCGGCCAGCGCCTCCAGGACCGTGAACTTGAACATGATGGGCGGACCGACGATGACCGCGTACGTCCGCGTCGGGTCCACCTCGATCTGCCGGAACAGGCGCGTGATGACGCCCACGTTGCCCTTCCACGACGCGTCGCCGCGGTCGACCGTGACGCGCGTGTCGATGTCCTTGCGCTTCGTCCACTCCTCGACCTCCTGGCGGAAGAGGAGCCACTTCGGCTCGCGCGCGCCGAACAGGATCGTCACCTTGCCGTAGTCCTGGCGGTTGTCGAGGACGTAGCGGATCAGGCTCCGCGTCGGCGCCAGGCCCAGGCCGCCCGCGACGAACAGGACGTCCTGGCCCTTCATGGCGCTGTAGTCGAAATGGTTGCCGAACGGGCCGCGGATGCCCAGCCGGTCGCCCTTCCCGAACTTCTTCAGGGCATTGGTGACCATGCCGACGCTGCGCACCGTCAGCTCGAAGGCATCGCCCTGGGTCGGGCTGGAGCAGATGCTGATGGGCGACTCGCCGATGCCGAAGACCATGCAGCTGACGAACTGGCCCGGCTCGTAGCGCAGCGGTTCGCCTTCGAGGGCGACGCGGAAGAACCGCTCCGTCTCCGTCATCTGCTCGGCCTCGAGGAGGCGGGCCATCTTCGGGACATACGGGCTCGGCGCGGCCGCGCCCTTCTCGAAATCGACGGCGACTTGGCTCACAGGTTTCAGCTCCCGCCCCCGTTCGCGGGGGGCTCATCATCTTGATGCTCGATCCATCGACCGCGCCCATCAAGATGGGCGGCTAACCAAGCGGCCAACTACCACGCGGTCGCCTTCGGCTCCCCGCTAAAAGCGGCTGGTGTTGCTGTTCAATCCGCAATCCGAAATCCGCCATGCCTCTTATCGGCTGCCTGCGATCTGAATGAACGTCTCCTTGATGCTGATGTCGGCGACGCACGCCCGTTCGCACCGGCCGCAGCCGACGCAGCCGCTCCGCCCCGTCTGATCGAGGATGTACTTACCCTTGCGGAACATCCGGTGCCTCAGGCGGCTCGAGCGATCCTTGCGGAAGTTCTCGCCGCCCGCCACCTCGGCGAACGGGTCGAGCTGGCACGAATCGTAGCGCCGCACGCGGCAGCCCTTCGTCAGGTCCACCGCCACGTCGTCGTCCACGTCCCAGCAGTAACAGGTCGGGCAGGTCGTGTTGCACGAGCCGCAGGCGAAGCACCGCCGCGCGATCGCCTCCCACACGAGGCTGTCGTACGAGGCGTCGAGAATCTCGGGCAGGTACTTGACCTCGAACGGCAACTGGAAGTGGAAGTTGCCGCGCTTCTCCTCCGCGAACTTCTGCCGCGCCTGCATGTCCTGTTTCGTGGCCGGCCGGACCTTGGCCTTCTCCACGAGGGCCTCGCCCAGCGGCGTCTTCACCTCGACGAAGAACCGGTTGCCCTCGGGCGTCAGCATCACGTCGTAGCCGGCCTCCGGGTACAGCGACCCCATGTCGAGGCAGAAGCAGGTCTCGTCGCACGGGGCCGCGCAGTCGATGCTGACGATGGCCGTGTCGGCCCGCCGCGCCAGGTAGTGCGGGTCCGCGATGTCCTTGGAGAACGCCGCGTCGAGCGTCTGGATCGCGGTCACGTCGCACGGGTGGACGCCGAACAGGACGTGCGGCTCGTGATCGAGGACCGCGGTCGGCCTGGGATCCGCGCCGATCTGGTAGGACATCACGGTCTGCCGGGCGGGCCAGAGGAACTTCTTCGGCCCCAGGACCGTGACCGTGTAGTCCAGGCGGACCTCGGCCGGATCCGCGATATACTCCCAGCCGAACTTCAGGTCGGTCCGGTCCGCCGGCGACGTCTCCTTGAGAACCGGGGCCGCCACCCGACGCTGCGCCGCCAGCGCCTCGATCCATGCCCCCAGGTCGCTCTTGTTCAGGACTAATGGCAACATGCGTGAGTTTCCTTCCCTCTCGTCCCTCGCTCGTGCGGCGGCCGCCTGCCCCGACGCCGGCGCGCCGCTTACTTTCTCATCACGTCGCCGATCGCCTTCAGAAGCCGCTGCGGGTCCACGGGCTTTTCGAGAAAGACCTCGACCGGCATGAACTCCTTGTCCGTCTCGGGCGAGAACTCAAAGCCCGTCTTCTGCGAGATGCTCGTGAGCATGATGATCGGGATCTTGGCGGTCTTGGGGTCCGCCTTCAGGTCCTGGGCGATGTAGAACCCCTCGGTATCCTTGGCCATCATCACATCAAGAAGAATACAATCGATGCCGCCCTGGCGGATCCGGGCGACGCCTTCCTTGCCGGTGAAGGCCGACGCCACGCCGTACCCCGCCCCTTCCAGGATGACCTTCGTGGCTTCGACGACGTCCGGATCGTCGTCGATGATGATGACGGTCTTCTGCTTCGCCATAGCCGTGCTCTCCCGTAGGTTCGGCTCATCCGAGCCCGCGTCCGGTTCACCCCCGGCCGCGGTCCGCCATACTACCGCGCGGCCGCCCAGCGTCAACCATTCTGCCGGTCCGCCAACGATACCCCGCGCGGCCCGTGAAATCTTTCACAATCTTCGGCAAAACAAATCGCCCCGAAGGGCCGGCGTATATTAGCAGCATCCCAGAGCCTGTCAAACACGAAAAAGGGCAAAACCTCCGCCTCTCGCCACCGCCGTTAGAGGGGGAACCCGATCCGCTTCCGCCTCGACGCGGGCGGTGGGACCATCAGCTCCCGGATGGCCGCCACCAGGGACGCAATCTGCTCGTCGTGGCCTTCCAGCCGCCTCTCCAACTCCGCCAGCTTCCGGGCCAGTTGCTTGTGGGCGGCCAGCATCTCCCGCAATTTCACGAAGGCCCTCACGACGTAGACGCTCACCTTCACCGCCCGCTCCGAGTTCAGGACGCTCGCCGCCATGATGGCCCCGTGCTCGGTGAAGGCATAGGGGCGGTACCGCCTGCCACCCCGTCCCTTCTTTGAGGTTCCAATTTGGAACCTCAAACAGGCGAACTCCTCTTTGCTGAGCTGAAACAGGAAGTCGGGGGGGAACCGACTCAGGTTGCGCTTGACAGCCTTGACCAGAATCTTGGTCTCGACGCCATAGAGTGCAGCCAAGTCCGCATCGAGCATCACCCTCTCGCCGCGGATCAGGAGAATCCGCTCCTCGATCTGCCCCACCGGCACAATCGCGCCTTCGCCCATCATGGCTGTTCCCCCTGAGCAAGTCGGACGAGCGAAGATACCCGGGCGCGGCGAGACTGTCCAGCGTTCAAGCCGACAGCATTCAAGCCCGCAATCTGCGAGATCAAGAAAAGGCCGGACGCGCCCCGGCCTACCTCTTTGTCACTCAGTCACTTCGTGACTGGCCGTTCAGCAGATGCGCGGCAGGTCTTCGCCGTAGGGCATCTCGAGGACGCGTTCGCCGCCGATCGGTGTACGGAGCGTGACTCGCGGACCGACCTCGGCTGGCGGCAGCACCTCGCCGATCACCGCCGCCTCGCGCCCGAGCGGGTGGTGGCGCATGGCCGCCAGCGCGGCAGCGCACTCCTGGGGCCGCGCCACAACGACGAACTTCCCCTCGTTCGCCACGTTCAGAACGTCCAGGCCCAGGGCATCGCACGCCCCCGCCACGGCCGGCCGCACGGGCACCGACGCCTCGTCGATGCGGATGCGAACGTTGGCCGCCTCGGCCAGCTCGTTCACCGCCGCCGCCAAGCCGCCCCGAGACGCCGTCCCTTCGGAATGAGGCCGATGCCCGACGTATTGAGGAACATTTGGTCGGCGCTGCCGCGCTCCACAACCTTCGTGTCGCCACAGACCACCGGGACGCCGACCGACCTCGCCGTCGCAGCCGCCGAATCGAGCACCCGGGCCAGCACCGCCAGCGACAGCCCCTCCTCCAGAATGAGCGCGAGCGAAATGGCCAGCGGACGGGCCCCGAGGCACGAGAGGTCATTGACGGTGCCCGAGACGGCCAGGCGCCCGATGTCCCCGCCGGGAAACTCCAGCGGCCGCACGACGTAGGAGTCTGTCGTGAACGCCAGAGCCACCCCGTCCGCCTCGACCCGTGCGGCATCCGCAAGGCGCACGAGTTCGCCACTGGAGTCGCCCGGGGCGAACCGGGAGAGGATCTCGCGCCGCACGAGGCTCATCGTCCGCTCTCCCCCGCCACCGTCGGCCAGGAGAATCACGTCGTCCGCCATGGGCCTCTCCGCTCGGTCCCTGGTGCCCCCACTTCATCGTACCCGGCGCCCGCCGCCGGCGAGGTCAGGACTTCTCGGAACCCTCGAGCTCCTTGCCGCAGTGGGGGCACCGCCGGCCGCGGCGCTTCTCGTGGTATTTCTCGACGAAGCCGGAACCCAGGATGCCCGCCGGCAGGGCAAACAGGCCGATCCCCAGTATGGCGACGAAGCCCGCCAGGACTTTGCCGATGGGCGTGATGGGGTACATGTCTCCGTAGCCGACCGTCGTGACGGTCGCGACGGCCCACCACATGGTCGCCGGCATGCTTGAGAATGCCTGCGGCTGGGCATCCCGCTCCACCAGGTACATCAGCCCGGAGGCCAGCACGACCAAGATCGCGACGATCACGAACGTGGCCACAAGCTCCCCGCGGCGATCCCGCACCACGGCCACCAGGAGCCGCACCGACTCGGAGTAGCGGCCGATCTTCAGCAGACGCATCAGCCTCATCAACCGCAGCACCCGGATGAACAAGAGGTCCGTCGGGACCAGCATCGGTAGGTAGAAGGGCAGGACGGCCACCAAGTCCACCAGGGCCAGCGGCGTCAGAATGTACCGAATCCGACCGAGAACCGGCCTCTGAAAGCGCGCGTGGCCCGGCACCACCCAGAGCCGCAGCAGGTACTCCACCGTGAACACGGCGACCGAGAAAACCTCGAACCCCCAAAGCTGCCGGCCCCAGGCGACCGACAGGTCCTCGACGGAGTCCACCATGACCGCGGTCACGTTCAGGATGATAAGGGCAATGAGGCCCACTTGGACCGCGTGGCCGAGCCGGTCGTCGGGCCCCGGTGCTTCAAGGATCTGAAAGAGGCGATGACGAAGCTGCCCGATCATGCCCTCCCCTTCTCGCCCCGCCCACACCGGTCTAGCCGACGGGTCACGATCTACAGCGTCTCGTAGCGGGCCACGGCGCGGAAGATGCCCGCGATCTCGTTGGGCCTGACAAATGTGGGCGCGTGCCGCTCGTTGAGCGGCTGAAGGCGGACCCGGTCCTCGGCGTCAAAGAAGACGCGTTTGAAGGTCGTCTCGCCGTCGGTCGGACCGCCGGTCATGGCGAACCGCACGAAGCAGTCGTCTCCGGACCTGACCGAGGCGGCCGGGCTCAAGATGACCACGTCCCCCTCGTGGTACTTCGGCGCCATCGAGTCGCCGACCACGCGCACGGCAAAGGCGTTCGGGTCCGAGAGCTCCGTGGGCGCCGCCACGTATTCGTCGGCGATGCCCACCGGGTAGCCGAGGTCCGTGAAGTCCTGCGGATACCCGGCAGCCACCTTGTTGATGATCGGGATCGCCCGGACCGCCGCCTGGGGCGTCTCGGCCCGCGCATCGCCCCACTCGGCCAGATGGTGCAGCAGCCCGCTGCGGTAGAGGGCATCGAGGTCCGCGACGAGCGCCGTCCCGTCCGGCTTCCCCTGCCCCGCACCGGGGGCCGCCTCCGCAGGCAGCGGTGCCGTATCCGGACTGCCGGGCCTCGCGCCCTCCCTTGCAGCCAAGAGCGCCCGAATCACCTCTTCCGTCGAGTCGAAGACCTCGCGGAGACGGGCGATCCGGGCCTTCACCGCCTCGGGAAGCGCCGAGAAGTGCGCCCGGGCCACAAGGGCGTCGCCCTCCAGCCCCAGGGCCTCGGCAATCTTCCGGACTTTGTCGTCTCGGGGCGGCGGCGCGTAACCTGTCTCAATCTGCGACAAGTACGACTTTGCCATCCCCGTCGCCGCCGACAGCATCTCCAGCGTCATGCCGCGCTTCGTCCTTGCCAGACGGACCTCTTGGCCGAAAGCAGCGCTCTCCGGGCTTATGCCAAGCAACTGGCGAAGGGCACCCAATTCCCTCAAGTTCTCTTTCAGTCCCACGGCCTGTCTCCGCGACTTGGTTCCTGGATTTCGGTCGTCACCGGACCTTCTGTCGGCTCCCGGACATGGGTAGAGCTCAGCAATTCCAGGTTTTTTTCACTCCCCATCAACCATCTTGTCCGCAACCCAACCCGATCATAAGTTTAGCACATTCCGAAACTTAGTCAAGCGAGAAGCTCCTCGAAATCGAAACTAGACCACGCCTGCCAAAATAAGGCATCAGATTGTGTTTGACGCAGAGTAAAAGTGTGGTATAATAAGTAGCAAAGGTTGGCGGCTGGCACACATGGCCTACGGCATGCAGAACGGCGATGGCCTTACAAAGAGTGGCGGTTTGCTGGGCAGCAAACCGGCCACGCTGAGTTACGCACTACGGGAACACGATCTCCGATTGCTGCCCTTGAAGGAGAGGTGTCTCTTGCGCCTCCTCTACTACCGCGGTGCAACGCAGCGCGAACTGGCAGGGGCCCTCGGAGTCAGCCGTGGGCGCCTGCGTCGCATGCTTCGCAGGGCACATCGGCGGGCCACGGACCCCCAGAACCTGGCTATCGTGCGGTGCTGGCGCCGCCTGACCGAACAGGAGCAGCGCGTGGTCCGCCTGAACTGCTTCTGGGGGCTGTCGCTCAGAGAGGTCGCGCGCGACGCACTCATCGCGATGCCACCTGTGGGCGGCAGGCCCGGCAGCACTGCCACGCTGACACAACTGCGGAGCATGATACGGGCAGTTCGGCGCAAGGCCCGGCGCCACGAGCGGCGGCGCGAGGGTAGCCGCCCCCGCACCGAGGGCATCGGGCAACCAATCACTTCGCCTGGTCAGGAGTCACAGGAAACGTGAACCGTATGCGAAAGCACGGGAGCGTCTCAAGCCGGTCCCCGTACAGCGCCCGAAGCTCCGCCAGGAGTGCTTCGCGCGAGGCGAAACCATCGAGCCGCGCGTCCTCCTCGGTCAGGGCCTCCGGGCGGACGTCCTCGAACGCCGTCACCAGGACCTTGCCCAACCCCGGTACGAACTCCACCTGGCCGGCGCGCAGCCGCCGCTTCGGCCAGATTCTCACCGTCTGCCGCTTGGCCCCCGACGCAATCGGTTCCAGAAACTTCTTCTTGAACAGGAGCATCCCTCGCCTCGGTTGCCGCGGCGACCCCCTCGGACGGAGGAGCATACGCATGACCCTCTACACGATCAATCAAAAGTTCCAGGCCGCGCCCACCGGCCGCGCGGCCGAACCGTGCGGCGCGCGCAGACTCAAGGTGGCCGAGATGTTCGGCATCGGCCTCGACGAGTCCTATGAGGTCACGCTCTACCACGACCTCCGCCTCGACGTCCGCCCTGGCGACGTGGTGTTCATCACCGGCCCGTCGGGCAGCGGCAAGAGCGTCCTCCTGCGCAATCTGGCCCGCGCCATCCAGGGGGAGCCGCCAACGGGGGCTCGCCTTGTGGACCTGGGGACCATCCACGAGGCGGGGCGCCGCGGCGACCGGCCTGTCATCGACCTTATGACAGGGCCTCTGGAACAGGCCCTGCGGCTGCTGAGCGCCGCAGGGCTGGCCGACGCGTTTCTGCTCCTGAGGACGCCGCAGGAGCTTTCCGACGGGCAGCGGTACCGCCTGCGGTTGGCCCTGGCGCTCGATGCGCTGCTGGGTGGCGCGGCTGAGGACGTGGCGCCGCACGGTTGCCCGCCCGCCGCGGCGGGCGGGCTGAGTGGAGAGGACGGCGGCCTGAATGTGCTGGTCGCCGATGAGTTCTGTTCCACGCTCGACCTGCTCTGCGCGCGGGCGGTCGCGTACCGCGTCCGCCGTCTGGCGACAACGCACGGCGTCACGGTCCTCGCCGCGAGCGCCCACGATGATGTCGTGGAGGACCTCGCGCCGGACGTCCTGGTCGCCAAGCACGAGGGGATCGGCATCGAGGTCATCTACGCCGATCCCGGCCGCGCCGAGGTGCAGCCATGATCGCCGAGGCGAGGCCCGCCAAGCTGTGCACGCTCCTGGCGAACATCCGCATCGAACGCGGCACCCGCGACGACTGGCTGGCCCTGGCCCGCTTCCACTACCGCAGCCACGAAGCCGGGGCGGTGACGGGCATCTTTCGCATGGTGTATGACACGGGCGGAGTGCGGACTGCGGAGTGCGGACTGCGAAATGAAAAGTCAAAGAGTAAGACGGCAACGATGCCTGACTTTTCACTCCGCACTCCGCATTCCACACTCCGCACTGTCCTTGTCGGCGCGCTCGTGTACAGCCGCTCGCCCCTGTCGCTGGCGGCCCGCGACCGCGCGACGGGCGGGAGGTACCGGACGGCCGGCATGGGCCGCACGGCCGCGGGGTACCTCATCAACCGCGAGCTTCGCATTATCAGCCGCGTCGTCCTCGCGCCGAACTGGCGCGGGCTGGGTCTCGCCAGCCGCCTGGTGGCCGAGACGCTCCCCCACGCGGGGACGCCCTATGTCGAGGCGATGGCCGCGATGGGCGAGATGCACCCGCTGTTTGAACGGGCCGGCATGACGGCCTATCCGCAGCGGCCCGCGCCACAGGGCGAGCGGCTCCGGGCGGCCCTGGAGGCCGCCGGCATCGACCGGGCGGCCCGCCGACGCGGCGCCGACCTCTTGCGGGCCATCGACGCCTTGCCCCCCGGCCCGCGCCGCCTCCTGGACCGTGAAGTCGAGCGGTGGGCCCGCTCCTACCTCGGCGCCAAGAACCACCGGACGTGCCGGCTCGGCCGCGAGCGGATGCTCGACCTGGCGGCCCGGCATCTCGACAGCGTGCCGGTGTACTACCTATGGAGGAATCCACGCCCATGAAAACCACGCCACGCCATCGCAAGATCGCCCGCACGATCTGGGAATGCGGGGGCCGGCTCGAAGAGGCCGCCCAGCGAGAAGACGTCCGCCCGGACACGCTGCGCCGGTGGCTCGCCGACGGGGACTTCCGGGCCCTGCTGGCCGAGGACGCCCTGGAGCCGATCCTCCAGGCCACCAGCGCCATGCTCCGGTGGGCGCCGGTGGCCGTGGCGCGGCTCATCCAGGACCTGGAGGGCGAGTCGGCCGCCGACGCGCGCCAGGCGGCACGCGAAATCTTCAAGCTTGCCCTCGACACGCAGCGCGAACTCGCCCGCTCCGCCGAGGCGCCGCCCGGCGATGCCAAGCAGGCCGACGGACCCTCGGACGACCCCCTCACGCAGCGCGTGGCCGGCCTGACCGACGAACAACTGGCCCGAGTGCTCGCCATCCTGAACGAGACGAAAGGAGACCGCCGATGACCCTCCAGTGGATCCCCCTGGGCTGCCTGGAGCCGCACCCCGAGAACTCGAACCGCATGCCGCCGCGGCTCCTGGAGAAACTCAAGGCCCACATCCAGCGCACGGGCCTTTACGAGCCGCTGGTGGTTCGACCCCTTGAGTGCGGAGTGCGGAGTGCGGAATGCGAAGTGCAAGACAACAGCAAGAACAGCGCGGCGGAGCCGAGTGCGGCGGAGTCTGCCTCTTTCACTCCGCATTCCGCACTCCTCACTCCGCACGTGCAGTACCAGATTCTCAACGGCCACCACCGGGCCGAGGTGCTGCGCCTGCTCGGCCACACGCACGCAAGGTGCGACGTGTGGGAGGTAGACGATGCCGAGGCGCGGCTGCTCCTGGCGACCCTCAACCGGCTGGAGGGCCGCGACGATTCGGCGGCGCGGGCGCGGCTCGTGGCGCGGCTGGCCGAGGGACGGTCGGCCGAGGAACTCTCGCGGCTGCTGCCGGAGCCGGCCGATGCCGTCGAGCGGCTGCTGGCCCTGGCGAAGCCGCCGCCGGCGCCACTCGCGCCCGACGAGGTGGAGGTGCCCGCGCGGCCGATGACGTTCTTCCTCACCGACGAGCAGCACGAGGCGGTGAGCGAGGCGCTGCGCGAGGCGGCGGCGCCCGCCGCGCCGAAATGCTCGCGGGCCGAGGCGCTCGAGCGGCTCGCCCTCTGGTATCTCGAGGCCCGGAACCGCCGCTAGCGCTCCGTCTCATGTGAAATGAGGGGTGCCACGGCCGGCTTGTCCGGCAGCGGCCGGGCGCACCCCCGGAGTCCCCACGGCGGGACAAGCCCGCCGTGTCACAAAGACGTGCCGAAGCACGCAGGGTGGGTGCTGTGCATCCACCTTCAACTACATCCGGAGAGATCTACTCATGAGCGTTCGCCCTGTGCCGCCGGAGGAGCTTCGGTCGCGCCTCGCGCCGGCGCTCGCCTCGGCCCGCCCGAAGTCGCCCGAATCGCTCTGGGAGTTCGTCCGGAGCGTCTACGGCCTGGCCGTCCCGCGGCGGGCGGTGTGCCCCGGCCACGCGGCGCCGATGGAGTACCTGGCGCGGGCGATCCTGGCGCCGGGGCGGGACCTGGTGGTCTGGGCCTCCCGCGGCGGCGCGAAGACGGAGCTCGGCAGCGTGGCCGCCCATCTCGATTCCATCCTGCGGCCGGGGTGCCAGACGCGCATCCTCGGCGGGAGCCTGGACCAGTCTGAAAAAATGTATGAATATCTCATGCGCAAGTGGGGCGGGCCGTTCGCGGCCCTGCTCGCGCGCGAGCCGACGGCCCGGCGGACTGCGCTCGCCAACGGCTCGGCGATCGAGGTCCTGACCCAGTCGCCGAGGTCGGTCCGCGGCCAGCGCGTGCACCGGCTGAAGTGCGACGAGGTCGACGAGTTCTCACCCGACGTCTGGCGGGCCGCGCAGTTCGTCACCCAGTCGAGCCCCGGCCGCGACGGCCGGTGGATCCCCGCCCAGATGGAGGTCTTCTCGACGCTCCACCGGCCGTTCGGACCGATGGCGGCGCTGGTCGACCGTCTCCTCCAGTGCGGAGTGCGGAATGCGGAGTGCGGAGTAAACGGCGAACCACGACAAGAGGGTGCGGCACGTTGCCAGTCCATTCCCCCCTCCGAACTCCGCACTCCACACTTGCTCAAGTGGTGTTTGTGGGAAGTCATCGAGCCCTGCCCCGCCGAGCGGTCGTGCAGCCGGTGCCCCCTGTGGACCGATTGCGAGGGCAAGGCCCGGCGGGCCGACGGCTACTTTCCGATCGCCGACGCCATCGCCCAGAAGGCCCGGGCCAGCCGCGAGGCGTGGGAGGCCGAGATGCTGTGCCTGCGGCCCCGCGCGGACCGGCTGGTCTTTGCGGAGTTCGACCCCGCGCGGCACGTGGCGCCGCTGGCGTATGATCCGGGATTGCCGCTCTATCGCGCCATCGATTTCGGGTACGCGAACCCGTTCGTGTGCCTGTGGGTGCAGGTCAATGACGGCGGCGCGCGGCAAGGCGCCGGCAACGGGGGCGACCCGGATCTTTCGCGCCTGGAGCTTCGCGTCATCCGCGAGTACGTGGCCCGCGAGCGGCCCGTGGCCGAGCACGCCCGCGAGATGGGGGCCCGCGATCCGGGGCCGGTGCTCGCGACGTTCGCCGACCCCGCCGGCTGGCAGCGGTCGGACGTGACGGGCACCGGGCCGTGCCAGGAACTCGCGCGGCTGGGCATCCGCACCCGCACGCCGCGGGCGGGAATCCTGGAAGGGGTGGAGCTCCTGCGGCGGCTCCTCAAGCCGCGCGACGGCGGACGGTCAGGACTCGTGGTCGACCCGTCGAGCACGTGGCTCGTGCGGGCGTTCCAGGAGTATCACTGGGACGAGTCCGACGACGGCCGCCGCAACGAGCGCCCGGCCAAGGACGGGGCGGACCATCCGATTGACGCACTGCGATATCTCGTCACCGGACTCTTCCTCAAACGTGAAGCGGTGAGGGAGAGGAGGTGGTGAGGCAAGTGCGGAGTGCGGAATGCGAGATGAAAAGTCATAGAGTAAGACGGCAACGATGCCTCACTTTTCACTCTGCACTCCGCATTCCGCACTCCGCACTGTCACCAAGGCGATTCGAGGGGGACGGGGCAATGGGGCCTC
This sequence comes from Planctomycetota bacterium, assembly GCA_026387055.1. Lineage (GTDB taxonomy): Bacteria > Planctomycetota > Phycisphaerae > FEN-1346 > FEN-1346 > JAPLML01. The sequence continues at coordinate 14,167 of JAPLML010000066.1, forward strand.
TGGTGGCAGGTCTGGCACATCGAGCCGGACCAGACGGCCTCGAACAGGTCGGCCACGGTGTCCACGAGGACGGGGTCGTCGGTCACGAGGCCGATCTCGAAGTTGCGTCGGCCGGCGCTCTTGGCGCCGAGGCCCGCGCCGGTGAGGTTGGCGCTGCCGAGGTAGAGCCGCTGACCGTCGGCGATGGCCGCCTTGAAGTGCGTCCGCGGGCAGCGGCGCATGTGAAACACACCGGGGCGGACCGCCTTGAGTTCCTCGAGGAACGGCCCCGAAGGCACGCCGCTGTGCAGGATCCGCACCTCCACGCCGCCATCGCCCAGGCGCTCGAAGAGCCGGACGACGCTCTCCGCATGACCGCCGGGCTTGGGAATCCGCGTGGCCTTGAGTGTGGCGGTGGCCACCAGGAGGCTGTCCTTCGCCGACGGAATGAGGTCCGCCAGGACGCGGGCGTAGATGCGCTCGCCGGTGAGGTACTCGAACTGGGGCATGAGGGCCTCCCGCTTCCTCCCTGACAACACGTAGGCCGCGGCAACGCCGCGGCTTCCCGCCATGGGTATGATGGCAGGCCGTAACGTTGCCACGGCCTACGCACTTCAGATCACCCATCGCAGGATGTGCAGCAGGATGGCGACGGTCAGGAGGACGATCAGAATGATGGTTAACTGGTTGACGGCAAAGGGGTTGAGCGGAGGGGGCGTAGGCGACTCCTCTTCCTGCTCGCGGACGCCCTTGCCCTCGGCCAGACTCTCCATCCACTTGTCCTCTCGGTCAACACGTTCGCGGGCGATGCGCGGCGGCTGGCCGCCGGCGACGGTCCGCAGGTCCACCAGCAGGTCCTCGGTAGACTTGTAGCGGTCGGCGGGACGCTTGGCCATCATCACCTCGACGACCTCGCTGACGCCGGCCGAGAGCGCCTTGTTGACGTGGTCCGGGGGAATGAGCGGGCTCGTCACGTGCTTCTGCATCACCTGCTGAGGCGTTGGGGCCGTGAAGGGCGGCCGGCCGGTCAGCATCTCGTAGAACGTGGCGCCGAGGGAGTAGATATCGGCGCGGAAATCGATCTTCGCGCTCCCGACCACCTGTTCCGGGGCGATGTAGTACGGCGTGCCGAAGGCCTTGCCGAGCTCCTCAACGTCCACGTCGGCCACCTGGCGCGCCAAGCCCATGTCGGCCAGCTTCGCGAGGCCCTCCTTGGTAAGCATGATGTTCTTGGGCTTGACGTCGCGATGGATGAAGCCGCGAGAGTGCGCGTGGGCGAGGGCCTCGGCCATGTGGATGATGATCTCGAGGGCCCGCTCCTCAGGCAGCGGCCCGCCGCGCTCCTTCAGAAGGTCGTAGACGGTCGTTCCATCGACGAACTCCTGGATGAAGTAGGGGTAGCCCTCGGGGGTCTCGCCCGCGTCGATGGCCTGGACGATGTTGTTGTGGGAGAGCTTGGCCGCCGCCCGGGCCTCCTGGACAAACCGCTGCCGCGCCTGCGGGTCGCGGGCCGTCTTCGTCAGCATCACCTTGACGGCCACGATGCGGTCGACCGAGACCTGGCGGCCCCTGAAAACGATCGCCTGGCTGCCGCGGCCGACCTTCTCGAGAATCTGGATGCCGGGGATCGTGAGTTTCGGTGCGGCGGCCTCTTCCCCAGCGGAGGGGGGGCCGGGGCGGAAGGCTCTTTCGCCAGGAGCGCCAGGATCCGCCGGGCCTGGCTCTCCGTCAGGCCGCCGGCCTTGACGAGGGCCTCGGTCAGCGACATGCCCCGGCCTTCCTTCTCGGCCTGATTGAGGAGGCGGCGGGCTTCCTTGAGCTCGTCTTCGGTCGTCAGCCCCCGGCCGACCACGTACTGTTCGAGCCGCTGTTCGTGTTCGGGTGATGCAGCCATCGGTGCGCCGTGATTGGATTTCTCGAAAAGTTTCGTTTAGGCAACTATCGCCGCCGCGGTAAAAAGAGTCAACCAAAAACCGCGAATGTCGGCGATGCCTCGCCCACGCGGGCCGGCACGGCCACCCGTCGATCAGTCCTTGACGCGCTTGAGGGTGACGGCCTTGAGGTTCATCAGGGCTTCCCGGGGCTTCCCCTTGGGCTTGACGGACACGGCGAGCTTGCCCGCCCGGGCGATTCTCACCTGGCCGATGGTCTCCGTCTTGAAGCTGCCCCATCCGCCGGTACTGCGGACCTTGCCGGCAAGTGCCTGATCGCCCACCGCCACGGTGTACTCGTTCCCGTCGCACTGATTGATGGCGGCGTAGGCAACCTCGACCGTGAACGTGCCCGGCTTCTCAACCGCCATCTCCCAACTGACCCAGTCGTCTTCATTGTACCAGAGGCCGATGTTATCTCTGTCGGCGGCTTGCTCATACCGGATCTTGCCATTGCTCCCGGGATGGACGGTGGCATGAGAGGCATTGAGGGTGATCGTGTCGCCGGCCTGAATCACCGTCTGGGCGGGTTGCTCGAGCTTGGGAGGCTCGGCGTCGTGCGGCTTGGGCTTCTCCGGCGGAGGGGGAGCATTCTTCAGGCGCTCCAGCGCCGCCCGGGCGTCCTTGGCCGCCTTGGTCGTCGGGAACCACTTGATGACGTTCTCGTAGGCTTCCACTTTCTGGCTGGGCAGGACATCGGCGGCCTCGGTGTCCTTCGCGTCCTTGAGCATGCCGGCGGCGTTCGCCTCATCCTCGCGGACGTAGTCGGGCACGTCCGCGCCCTGTTGTGTGGACGGGGCAGGAATCGGCGGCTTGGGCGCCGGCTGGGGGACGCCAGGCGGAGGCACCGCGGACACAGGAGGCGGCGGCGCCACGGATGGAGGCGGCGTCGGAGTGGCCGGTTGGCTCCCCCCCTTACTCATGTAGAGAACCAGCCCGACCGCCCCGGCGACAATCCCGACCACGGCACCGGCGCCCACGAGGAGAAAGAACTTCTTCCGGGACTTCGCGCCCTTCTCGCCGCCCGGTGTGCCTGCACGGGAGGGAACTCCCAGCGGCCCGGCCCGGCGCGAGCGGCGGCGCTCCGCTTTGGTGATCGGCCCGATCTCGCGGGCCACTTCCAGAACCGAGACGGTGGTCTCGACGCCCGAGAAATCCAGGGCGTCCAGGGCGGCGATGAACTCGGCCGCGCTCTGGTACCGGTCCTCCGGCTCCTTCGCCATGGCCTTGGCCAGCAGCGAGCAGAGCGAGGCCGGCAGGTCCGGCACGAACTGCCCCGCGTCCGGCAGCGGCTCGATCACGTGCTTGCGCATGATCTCCTGGGGCGTCGGGGCGGTGAAAGGCGGCCGGCCGGTCACCATCTCGTAGAGGGTGGCGCCCAGGGAGTAGATGTCGGTCCGGAAATCGGGAGGCGGGTCGCCCGTCACCTGCTCCGGCGAGATGTAGTACGGCGTGCCGGAGGCCTTCCACTCCTTGCCGTCCTCGGCGGCGGCGACGTGGCGCACCAGGCCCATGTCGGCAATCTTGACGACGCCCTCGCCCGTCAAGAGGAGGTTCCTGGGCTTGATGTCGCGGTGGATGAAGCCGCGCGAGTGGGCGTAGCGCAGGCCCTCGGCCGCCTGGCGGATGATGGCCGCCGCCTCGGCCGGGTCGAAGCGTTTGCGGACCGTCAGCATCTCCGCCAGCGACCCGCCGTCCACGTACTCCATGACGATGTACAAAGTGTTCTTCAGGAAGCCGATCTGGTGGATGGTGACGATGTTGGGGTGGGCCAGTTGAGCGGCGCTCCGGGCCTCATGGATGAACCGCTGCTGGCTCTCGGCATCGCCGGGAGCGCTGGCGTGGAGGATCTTGACGGCCACCGTCCGGTCTGTGGCCTCTTCGTGACACTTGTAGACGACGGCCTGGCTGCCGCGGCCGATCTTCTCCAGGAGTTTCAGGCCGGAGGTCTGGACGTCTTTGGCCTCCGCATCGTCGCCGAGCGCCCCGACGACGTGATGGGCCTTGGCCGCGAGCACGCCGGCGCGGATGAGGGCGTCGGTGAGCGGGAGCTCGCGTCCCTCCTTCTCGGCCGCCGCGAGCAGGCGGCGGGCCCCCTCGATTTCGTCCGTGGTCAGAAGGCCCTTCTCGAGAAGGTGCTGCATCAACTCATCCGGTGACGGCATCGAGATCCTCGGCTCGTATCGCGTACTTATGCGACCAAGGTTGCTGTTTCAGTTTATCCACGGCCCTTGGGGGGATGTCAACCAGCAAATCGCGGCGGGCGCACCCCAACCAATCGAAACTTGACTTGCGCGGGGCTGGGGGTTACGGTGGCGTGGCCGGCGGCGTGAGAGACCCGCCGAGCGATCCACTCAAGGACTCCGCGAGAAAGGGCGACAACATGCAAAGGCGCGATTTCATTTCCATGACGGTGGGAGGCTTGGCGGCCTCGGCGTTTCCGACTACGGCCGTGTGCGCCGCCGAAACACGCAAAGACACGGCCAACCAGGCCACGCGAGAGAAACCTATGGGCAAGATCGGCATCGGCATCAACCTGGAGTTCGTGCGGCACGAGGACAAGTCCTTCGAGTGGGGCATCGAGAGGGCCGCCCAGTTGGGCTACGAATACGTCGAACCCATGGTCCACTGGGGCCGCGAACTCCTGTCGGAGGCCGGCTACTTTCACAGCGTCTCGATGCTCGACGACCCGTACCGCATCAAGCGGGCCTGCGAGAAGGCGGGCGTGAAGCTGTCGAGCCTGTCGTCGCACACGACCTTGTGCAAGCCCGAGATCGGCACGGAGTACCTGAAGCAGGGGATCCGCTTCGCCGCCGAATGCGGCGCCCCCGTGGTCAACACCGATGAAGGCCCCAAGCCGACGTGGACCACCGAGGAGGAGGATTTCCTTCTGATGAAGTACACGCTGACCGAGGCCGCCGCCGTCGCCGCGCCGCGCGGCATCCTGATCGGCATCGAACCGCACCAGCAGTACTCCAAGACGCCCAAGGGCCTGGACCGCATCACCGGCCTCGTCAAGAGCAAGGCCATCGGCATCAACTTCGACACCGGCAACAGTTACCTGGCGGGTGAGGATCCCATCAAGTGGCTTTCGCACGTAGCCGACCGCCTCGTGCACCTGCATGCGAAGGACATCTCGGTCAAGCAGTCCGAGAGCGAGCGCGGCAAGGTGACGGGAACGCCGGTCGGCTGTGCCTGCGGCGAAGGGGTCATCGACTGGAAGAAGGTTATCGAAGTCTGCCGCCAGTGCCCGCGACCGATCGTCTTGTCGGTCGAGTGCGGCACCGTGGACCAGGCGGAGCGGAGCCTCAAACACCTGAAACCGCTCGTGTGACGTGTGGGGGCACGGCCTGCCGTGGTATGTGTTTAGCGAGTGTGCCATTGTCCCGATAGCAGGTGTGGCACGGCCGGCTTGTCCGGCCGTGGCAGAGCGCCGGCCACATTCCCCACGGCCGGACAAGCCGGCCGTGCCACACCTGCCGGGGTACGCTAAACACGTACATGCCGTGCCCCTATAGCGCGACGAACTCGCGCCAACCAGCAAATTGACGCCGACCCCGCGCGTCCGCTATAATACCGGTCTTGTTGCCCGACGGGCAGGAGGAGTTTCTGCGCCTGGCGCGGCGCGTGAAGGAGGTAACGGGTGTATCTCGGCATCGACATCGGCTCGGTCAGCCTGAACCTCGTCCTTCTGGACGAGTCCTTCCAGGTGGTCAAGGAACGATACATCCGGACGCGGGGCAAGCCCCTGGAGACGGCCTTCGAGGCGCTCGAGCAGCTCTTCAGCGAAGTCCTCCCCACCGACATCGAAGGCGTCGCCCTCACGGGCGCCGGCACCGGCGTCCTGGCGGACCTCTACGGCATCAAGCCGGTCAACGAGGTCGTGGCCCAGGCCAAGGCCACCATGACGCTGCACCCCGACGTGCGGACGATCATCGAGATCGGCGGCGAGGACTCCAAGCTCATCCTCCTGGAGAAGAACCCCAAGACGGGCCAGCTCCGCATCCGCGACTTCGCGATGAACACGCTGTGCGCGGCGGGCACGGGCTCGTTCCTGGACCAGCAGGCGTCGCGCCTGGGCGTGAGCATCGAGAACGAGTGGGGTGAGATGGCCCTCCGGAGCGTCCACGTGCCCCGCATCGCCGGCCGGTGCTCCGTCTTTGCCAAGAGCGACATGATCCACCTCCAGCAGGAGGGGACGCCCGACTACGACATCGTGGCCGGCCTGTGCTTCGCGATGGCCCGCAACTTCAAGGCCGTCATCGGCAGGAGCAAGGAACTCCTGCCGCGCATCGCCTTCCAGGGCGGCATGGCGGCCAACGCCGGGATGGTCCGGGCGTTCACGGAGACGCTGGAGCTGAAGCCCGGCGATCTGCTCATTCCCAAGCATTTCGCGTCGATGGGGGCGATCGGGGCGATCCTGGTGGCCAAGGAACTCGGCGGATTCGGCCGCATCGATTCCCTGCAGCCGATGCGCGAGTACCTCGACACGCGGCGCTATGGCGGCGGCGAGCTTCACCCGCCCCTGCGGGACGATAACTATCCGCTCGTCATCGAGCCCGACGCCTTCCCGCCGGGCACGGACATCGTGGACGTCTTCGTCGGCGTCGACGTCGGCAGCATCTCGACGAACGTCGTGGCCATCGACAAGGACGGGCGGGTCCTGGCCCGCGAGTACCTGATGACCGCCGGCCGGCCGCTGGCGGCGGTCACCGACGGCCTGTACAAGGTCGGCCAGGCCCTGGAGGAGCGCGGCGGCAAGGGCCGCGTGCGCATCCGCGGCAGCGGAACGACCGGCTCCGGCCGGTACCTGACGGGCGACTTCATCGGCGCCGACGTCGTGAAGAACGAGATCACCGCCCACGCCACCGGCGCCGCGTTCATCCGGTCCGACGTCGACACGATCTTCGAGATCGGCGGCCAGGACTCCAAGTACATCAGCCTCGAGAACGGCGCGGTCGTCGATTTTACGATGAACAAGGTGTGCGCGGCGGGCACCGGCTCGTTCATCGAGGAGCAGTCGGAGCGGCTGGGCGTGGGCCTGAAGACCGGCGAGTTCAACCGCCTGGCCCTCTCGGCCGACGAGCCCCCCGCCATGGGCGAGCGGTGCACCGTCTTCATCGAGACCGACATCAACCGCAACCAGCAGCGCGGCGTGGAGGTCGACGACCTCTGCGGCGGCCTCTGTTACTCGATCGTCCAGAACTACCTCAACCGCGTCGTCGAGGACCACAAGGTCGGCAACGTCATCTTCTTCCAGGGCGGCACGGCCTATAACCGCGGCGTCAAGATGGCGTTCGAGAAAGTGACGGGCAAGCCCATCATCGTCCCGCCGCACCACGACGTGCTGGGCGCGATCGGCATGGCCCTGATTTCGCGCGACTGGTACCTGACCCATTCGAAGGGCAACGGGGAGCATCCGCCCGAGACGACGTGCAGGGGCTTCGACCTGAGGAACGTCGCCTACTCGTTCGACACCTTCGAGTGCGAGGACTGCGCGAACCGCTGCGAAATCCACGTCGTCGAGATCAAGGGCGAACGGACGCTCCACTACGGCAGCCGCTGCGGCAAGTACGACGAAGCCCAGCGAGAGAGCCTCGGCAAGCACCTGCCGCGCCTGTTCGTCGAACGCCAGAAACTGATGGATGCGGCCTACGCCAGGAAGGCCGAGAAGCCGAACGGCAAGCGCGTGGGCCTCCCGCAGATGACGAACTTCTGGGAGCTCATGCCCCTGTTCCGCGCCCTCTTTACGGAACTCGGGTTCGAGGTCGTCCTCTCGTCGCGGACCAACCGCAACCTGATCGCCGAGGGCATCGACCAGACGGCCGCCGAGCCGTGTTTCCCCATCAAGGTGGCCCACGGCCACGTGCGGGACCTCGTGAAGAAGGGCGTGGACTACATCTTCATGCCCGCCGTCATCGACATGCCGCGCGCCTCCGGCGACATCGTCAACTCCTACGTCTGCCCCTACGTCCAGGCGTTGCCCTACATGGTCCCGGCGGCGATGGACGACGTGGACTGGGGCAAGCGCCTCATCCGGCCGGTTCTCCACTTCTCGCGCGGGCAGGAGAGGGTGCAGAAAGACCTGGAGAAGATGGCGGCCGGCCTGGGCATCGGCCGCGGGCGGGCCCGCCGCGCGATCGCCGAGGCCTTCGCCGCCCAGGACCGCTTCCAGCAGAGCCTCAAGGACCGCGGCCGCGAGGTCTTGGAGTCCCTCGGCCCGAACGACACCGCCCTGGTCATCGTCAGCCGGCCGTACAACGGCTGCGACCCGGGCCTGAACATGAACATCCCCGAGAAGCTGCGGGACCTCGGGTGCCTGGCCATCCCGCTCGACATGCTGCCGCTGGACGACGAGGACATCTCGGCCGACCACCCGCACATGTACTGGAAGTACGGCCAGAAGATCCTGGCGGGCGCCCGGATCATCGCCCGCGACCGGCGGCTGTACCCCGTCTACATCACCAACTTCGGGTGCGGGCCCGACTCCTTCATCATGAAGTTCGTCGCGCGGGAGCTCCAGGGCAAGCCGTGCCTCATCCTGGAGGTCGACGAGCACTCGGCCGACGTGGGCGCCATCACGCGGTGCGAGGCGTTCCTCGACAGCCTCAAGGCCGTCCGCCAGCGGGACCTGCGCCTCGAGCGGCGCATCCGCGCGGGCAAGTGGGACTACACGGCCAAGAACCTCGGCCGCCGGACCATCTACATCCCTTACATGGACGACCATGGGTACGCGATGGCCGCGGCCATGCGGGCCAACGGCGTCGATGCCCGCCAGCTTCCCGTGAGCGACGATGACTCCGTGGCCTGGGGCCGCAAGTTCACCTCCGGCAAGGAGTGCTACCCCTGCATCATCACCACGGGCGACTTCCTGCGGCAGATCCACTCGCCGGGGTTCGACCCGGACCGCTCGGCCTTCTTCATGCCGACCGCGTTCGGCCCGTGCCGGTTCGGCCAGTACAACAAGTTCCAGCGGATGATGCTCGACGACCTCGGCCTGGAGGACGTGCCCCTGGTGCTGCTGGACCAGGACAAGGACTTCCAGGGCGACGTGAAGAACCTGGGGGCCGACTTCCGCAAGCTGGCCTGGTCGGGCATCGTCTTCGTCGACACGCTCCAGAAGATGCTCCGCGAGACGCGGCCGTACGAGGTCAACAAGGGCGAGTGCGACCAGATTTACGAGAAGCACCTGCGGCGGTGCGAAGAGGTGATCGAGTCGCGCGGCGACCTGCGGGCCCTGGCCCGCGAGGCCCGCCGCGAGCTGGAGGCCGTCAAGACCGACCGCTCGCGGGTGCGGCCCAAGATCGGCATCGTCGGCGAGGTCTTCGTCCGCTGCAACCCGTTCACCAACCACTTCATCGCCCGCAAGATCGAGGAGATGGGCGGCGAGGCCGTCCTCCCGCCCTTCGAGGAGTGGGTCAACTACATCGCCTGGAGCCGCATCACCGACGCCAAGATCGAGCGCAACTGGAAGCGGCTCCTCGTGGAGAAGATCACCGACTTCATCCAGCGTCGCGAGAAGTACCGCATCCTGAACGAGTTCCGCGGGGCCGTCCGCCTCTTCTTCGACGAGCAGCCCTCCGACCACGTCATCGCGCTCGGCCAGCGGTACCTCGACCCGGCCATCCGCGGCGAGCCGATCCTCTCGATGGGCCGGTGCATGGAGTACGTCGAGGCGGGGTGCGACGGCGTGGTCAACCTCCACCCGTTCAACTGCATGCCGGGCACCATCGTCAACGCCCTGCTCACGCGGTTCCAGAAGGATTGGGACATGCCAGTCCTGAAGGTGGCCTACGACGGCCTCCAGCAGTCAACCGAGACCGTCCGCGTCGAGGCGTACATGCACCAGTGCCGCGAGCGCCTCGAAGCGCGCCTGAAGAAGTCCGGCGATGGGGCCTCCCTTGGTGCCGGCGGCCCCTTGGCCGCAACAAAGTCGGGGCACTGAGCGATATCGAAGAGTATTGCGCGGCATCGCTCATCAGTAGAAGAGCCCTGACGGCGTAGTAACGGAAGTCGCGATCCTTACCGCGCAGTTCCGCCGCGAGGGCCGCCACGCTGGAAGTCTCGAGCGCCCGGGCGGCGAAGCGCCGGATGCCGGGTTTCCTGCCCTCCTCGGCCGCCCGCCGCAGAACCTTGGCGGCCTCCGGCGTATTGAGATGGGCGAGGCCCGCAACCGCCGCGAACGCCTCCCAATCGGACTTGCCCCGCAGCCTCTCCGCCAAGACCGGCACCGCTTCCGACCTGTTAAGCAAGGCCAGCGCAAAGGCCGCCACGATGCGCACCCCCTCGTCTTTGTCCCCGAGGGCCTTCACCAGCGTGGACACGGCCTGCGGGTCGCCGATCGCGCCGAGGGAAAGCACCGCCCAGAAGCGCACGGTATACTCCTTGTCCTTGAGCGCGGCCGTCAGTCCGGCTACCGCCCGCGGATCACCCAGGTCGCCAAGCGCCTGTGCCGCGCTCGTCCGAACGTCATCCTTGGCGTCTTCGAGGGCCACCAGCAAGCCTGGGAGAGCCCGTAGGTCGCCGATCTCGCCGAGGGCCTGCGCAGCCGCGCCGCGCACCCCTTCATCTGCGTCAGCCAGCGCGGCCAAGAGCAGGGGCACCGCCTCGGAGGCGCCGATGTCTCCTGACGCCCTTGCCGCGGCGGAGCGCACATGGCTTTCCTCGTCCTTGAGCGCCGCCACAATCGCAGTTGCCGCCCGCGGATCGCCGATGTTGCCGAGGGCCTGTGCGGCCGAGGAGCGAAGCATGGGGTCCGCGTCGGCAAGGCCTGTCAGGAGGGCAGGCACTGCCGCCGGGTCGCCGATATTGCCGAGGGCCTGGGCCGCCGAGGAGCGAAGCTTGGGGTCCGCGTCGGCAAGGGCTGTCATGAGGGCGGGCACTGCCGCCGGGTCGCCGATATGGCCGAGGGCCCGGGCGGCTTCGACGCGAGGACCCTTGGTGGCGTCGGCAAGCGCCGCCAAGAGGGCTGGCACGGCCGCAGGGTCGCCGATCGAACCCAGCGCCTCCGCCGCCGCCTCGCGCACCATCTTGTCCAGATCGCCGACCAGAGGCAGGAGCTCGGGCACCGCTGTCGGATCACCTATCTTACCAAGCGCCTTGGCGGCGGCGACGCGAGGACTCTGCTTTTCATCCTCAAGTAAACTCATGAGAGGTGCAATCGCCGCCGGGTCGCCGATCTGGCCCAGGGCCTCCGCCGCCGTCTCGCGGACAACCTCCGCCCTGTCCTTGAGCGCCGCGATCAGCGGCGGGACCGCCTCGGGACCTATCGCCGCCAGATCCTGGACGATCTGCCATTGCCGTGGCCCCTCCTCACGAGGCCCCAGGCCGAGCAGGCGCCGCACCCAATCGCTGAACCCGTTCCGCTGCTCGCCGGCCCGAAGTTGGCGGAGAAGCACTGCCACCTGGTCTTCCGGCGGGGCATAGACCACGGATCTCAGGAGGACCAAGCCGCCCACCACCAGGAGGAGCGCCGCCGCACCCACCAGGAGCCACAGGTGCCAGCGGCGCGCCGGGGTCAGGGAGGCCGTCTCGGCTGGAAGGTCGGGCTGTGACATGCCGGCATTGTACTGGCTCCGATCCGGCAATGCAAAGTACTACAACGCCGCTTCTCGCGCCAACATTTCGCCGGACAAGCCCTGCCGAGCGGATATACTGGGGCTTGCTCGATTGCCGGGCGCCGAACCCATTGGAGCCATCCACCGTGACGCCGATCCTCGTGTTGGGCATCGGGAACATCCTCCTGAAGGACGAAGGCGTGGGCGTGCATGTCGTCAAGGCGATGGCGGAGCTGGCAGAGTCGCCCACGCAGGACGTCGAGTTCGTGGACGGCGGGACGTTCGGCCCGGACCTCATCGACATCATCGCCAACCGACGCAAGGTAATCGTGGTGGATGCCGTGCAGGCCGAGGGCAAGCCCGGCACGGTCCTGCGGTTCGGCGACAAGGACCTGGCCTCAAAGACCGACGTCAGCGTGTCGCTCCACGAGGTGGGCCTCCTGGAGACGCTCCTGATGGCGAAGCACCTCGGCTGCGCCCCGCAAGAGGTCGTGATCCTCGGCGTCATTCCCCAAGACATCAGCCCCGGCCTGGAGATGACCGAGGAAGTGGCCGCCGTGGTGCCGAAGGTCATCGCACTGGTGAGGGAGGAACTGCGGCAATCGTAGGGCACGTGCCAAGTCCCCGTCCCGCCGTTATCCGTTCTTGCGTTTCCGGCCCCGGCGCGATACGGTGTACCCAGGCATTTCCTGGGGCCAACCGGAGACCTGCCATGTCGGATCTGATCGGCCAGACGGCGCTCATCACAGGGGCTTCCACGGGAATCGGGGCCGCCAGCGCGCTCGCGCTGGCCCGGGCGGGGGCGGACGTCGGCATCAACTACTGCCGATCCCGGAAGGCCGCCGAGGAGGTGCTGAAAAGCGTCGAAGCCCTCGGCCGCCGGGCCGCCCTCTTTGAATGCGACGTGTGCGACCCTGACCAGGTGAGCGCCATGGTGGCGGCGTTCGTGAAACAGTTCCGCCAGATCGACATCCTTTTCGCCAACGCCGGCGGCCTCATCAAGCGATGCCCCATCACCCGGATGCCCGACGCCCTCTGGCACCGGGTCATCGCCCTCAACTTCGACAGCGTCTTCTACACGGTTCGGGCGGCCCTGCGGCCGATGCTGAAGGCCAAGCGCGGCAACATCATTGTCAACGCCAGCGTGGCGGCCCGATCGGGCGGCGGAGGCGGGGCCGTCCATTACGCCGCCGCCAAGGGCGCCCTCGTGACGTTCGTCAAGGGCCTCTCGAAGGAGGTGGCGGCCAACGGCATCCGCGTCAACGCCGTCGCCCCCGGCGTTACGCTCACGCCGTTCCACGACAAGGCCACCGAGCCGGAGCGGATGGCCAAGTTCCGCGACTCCAGCCCCATCGGCAAGCTGGGCGCCCCTGACGACATCGCCCGTGCGGTCGTCTGGCTGGCCGGGGAGACCGAGGGCTTCATCACCGGGGAAACCCTCTACATCGCCGGCGGCGGAATGTGAACGGCAGTGCGGAACCCGGAATGCGGAGTGCGGAGTGAACAGCGAAGGCAACGACATACTGTTTAGCGGGCAGCCGAAGGCGACCGCGTTTTCCCGATCTTCATGACCGATCCCGACTTCATCCGCCAAACCCTCAAGGACCTGCAAGCGCAAGGTCTTCGCCGCCGACTTCTCGAAGTCGGCTCGGCGGCCGGGCCGCGCGTCCGGATTGGGCGACGGACGGTCCTCGCTTTCGCATCGAACAACTACCTCGGCTTGGCCAACGATCCCCGGGTGCGCGAGGCCGCGCGACACGGGATCGCCCGCTGGGGATGGGGCGCCGGGGCCAGCCGGCTCCTCGCCGGGCACACCGAGGCCCACGCCGCCCTTGAGGCCGCCCTGGCGGACTTCAAACACGCCGCGGCCGCGATCGTCTTCCCGACCGGCTACATGACCAACCTCGGCCTCGTCTCGGCGCTGGTGGGCCGGGGCGACCTGGTGCTCTCGGACCGCGAGAACCACGCCAGCCTCTACGACGCCATCCGCCTCTCGGGCGCGGGGCTCGTGCGATACCCTCACGGCAGCGCCGCTACGGCGCGGGACCTGCTCGCGAAACATCGCGACGCGCCCGGCCGAAGACTCCTGGTGACCGACACGGTCTTCTCGATGACCGGCGACCTCGCGCCGCTGGCAGCGTTGGCCGAGACGTGTCGCGACTTCGGTTGCATGCTTGTCCTCGACGAGGCCCACGCCACGGGCGTCCTCGGTCCGACAGGGGCGGGGCTGGCCGAGGCGCTGGGCATCCGCGAGGGCATCACCGCCGGCATGGGCACTCTCTCGAAGGCGCTCGGCGGCATCGGCGGGTTCGCGGCGGCGTCGCGCGACGTGTGCGACCTCCTGGTGAACCGTGCCCGGTCGTTCATCTACACGACCGCCCTGCCCGCCGCCGCGTGCGAGGCCGCGCGCGAGGCCCTGCGGATCGCCCGGGCCGAGCCCGATCGCCGCGAGCGGCTCCTCGCCATGGCGAAGAGTGCCCGCGAGGCGCTGCAAGCGAAGGGGTTCGACATGGGCGGGAGCGCCTCGCAGATCATCCCGATCATCGTGGGCACGCCCGAGCGCGCGCTGGCAATGGCGGCCGCGCTCATGGACAAGGGGATCTTCTGCCCGGCGATCCGCCCGCCGACCGTGCCACCCCGCACGAGCCGCCTGCGAATCAGCCTGACCTGCGAGCACACCGAGGATGATATCGCGCGGCTCGTTGAGGCCCTTATCGAAGCGCGAGACCAAGCGAAACACGCGCCCAGCAAGCTGGGCGGCTAAATGGCGGCCTCGCACGCCCTCGCGCCATTCAGCCGCCCAGCTTGTCGAAGACTCGCCGTGGCGACCTGGGCGCGTGTTATTGGATTTTGCGGCGCCTACCTGCCCGCCTTCACGTCCTCGGCCGTGATGAGCTGCGTGGGCACGGGCGTAACCTCGGGCAGCGCCTCGCCCTTGAGGGCCTTCAGGGCGCACTCGACGCCCAGCGACCCCATCATGGCGGGATTCTGCTCGACGGTCGCCTGCATCTCGCCGCGCTTCATCGCGTCGCGCGCCAGGTCGATGTTGTCGTAGCCGACGACGATGACCTTGCCGATGTCCCCGCGTGCCCGCACGGCCGCGATGGCGCCGAGCGCCATCTTGTCGTTGGCGCACAGGATGCCGGCGGTGTCGGGGTTGGCCGAGAGCATAGCACTGGCAGCCGTCTGGGCCTTGGCGGTGTCCCACTCGGCGGACTGGCTGGCGGCGATCTCGAGGCCCGCCTCCTGGACGGCCGCCTCGAACCCGCGCCGCCGCGCCTCGGCGTTCTCGACGCCGTCGATGCCGCGCAGGACGATCACCTTCCCCTTCTTCCCCTCGCCCAGCTTCTTCTTGATGAGGTCGCAGCCATAGGCGCCCACCTTCCTGGCGCCCTCGAAATTGTCCGGACCGATGAAGGTGGCGACCTTCAGGCCCTGCTTCGCGGCCTCCTCCTTGTTGATACGGTTATCGATATTAATGATCGGCACCTTCGCCTCCTGGGCCCTCGCGAGCGGCGTCACGATGCCAACACTCGAGGCCGGGGCGATGATGATGGCCTGGACCTGGCGGTTCAACATGATCCGCACGAGGTCGGCCTGCTTGTCGGCGTCGCTCTCGGACTCGATGCCCGAGACCTCGATGCCGGCGCCCAGCTCCTTGGCCTTCTCGCGGGCGCCCTTCTCCATGGCCTGGAAGAAGGGGTTGGTCGTCGCCTTGTAGATGAGGCCGACGCGGACCTTCTGCTTGCCGCCTGGCTGAGGTTCGCTCTTGCAGCCGGCCGCGAGGGCCGTGCCGATCATCGCCGCCAAGACGATCCATGCCGTACGTTTCATGGCTGACTCCTTACGTGTCGTTCGGTTCGCGCGCGCCGCGCCGGCGCGGCGGCTAAGTATCCGTTTTCTTCAGCCGATCCAAGAGCACCGTCGCGATGACCACCGACCCGATGATCACCCACTGCCACGGCGTCGGCACGCCCAGGAATAAGAGGCCGTACGCCAAGACGCCCATGATGAGCGCCCCGAGGAACGTGCCGAGGATGCTCCCCCGCCCACCCGACAGGCTCGTCCCGCCGACGATGACGGCCGCAATGGCGTAAAGCTCCAGCCCGTCGCCCGCCAGTGGGTCGCCCGTGCCCTGGCGCACCCAGAATACCAGTCCGGCCAGGGCGGTGCAAAGCCCGCTCAGGAGGAACGTCAGGACCACGATCCGCCCGACGTTGATGCCGCACAGCCGCGCCGTCTCGGCGCTGCCGCCCACGGCAAAGACGTGCCGGCCGAAGACGCTTCGCGTCAGCATCACGTGGCCGACGAGCATCACCAGGAGGCTGACGCCGATGGGCAGGTACCGCTGAAGCTCGACCGGGGCGCGGAAGTCGCACCCGATGGTGTGCCCGCCCGCCGCCACCATCGCCAAGCCCCGGGCCATCATCATCGAGCCGAGCGTCACGATGAACGACGGGATGCGGAACCGGACGGTCACGGCCCCGTTAAAGAGGCCCGCCGCCAGGCCCGCCGCCAGGCAGCCGACGATGCCCAGCATGAGCGACCCCGTGGCGCCCGCCACGACGACCATCAGGACGTGCGTCAGGGCGATCAGCCGGCCGACCGAGAGGTCGATCCCGCCCGCGATGATGACGAACGTCGAGCCGACCGCCAGGATGAGGTTGATCGCGCACGAGCCGGCCACGTCGATCGCGTTATTCCACGAGAGGAACGTCGGGTCGTGCAGCGCGAGCGACTCGAAATCCACGGCCGACAGGGCCGTGAAGAAAAGCAGCAGCGCCACCAGGGCGAGCGCCAGCACCAGCACCCGGCTGGCCGTGATGCGGCTCCGGAGGTCCGGCGCGGCACTATCGGCAGAGGCGGACATTGCGGCGGCACTATAGCACCGCCGCCGGGAAGCCTCAATTCAAAACGAGAGCGGCGGGCGGCATGCTACCCGCTAGGGTGTGAGGGCGTAGAGGATGATGTTGGCGGCGAGGCGCTTGGCGTCGTCGGGGGCGTAGGCGCGGGCGCCCCACGTCTTCAGGCCGTCGAGGCCGCACGAGAGGCCGTAGGGGCTGTAGATCATCACGACGTGGCCGCCGCGCTCCAGGCCGTAGAGCACCGGCCGCTTGAGGTCGGGCGTCTCGGCCTTGACGGCGGGCGTGTAGGCGACGCTGTCGATCCGCGTCCCGACCTTGCCGCTGAAGACGGCGTGATCGGGCGGAAGCTCCTTGAGCGCCGCGTCCGGGAACATCTCCTTCACGAGGTCCCGCAGGGCCTTGTCGAACGCGGGCCGCCCGCAGCACGCCTCGGCCCACACGAAGCCGCCGCGTTCCAGGTAGGCCTTCAGCGCCGCCCGCTCCGCGTCGCTCAGATGGAACGCGTAGTGCCCGGTGATATAGAGGATATTGAATGTGCCGATATCGGCGCCGGTCAGGCGGACAGGCACGGGGCGGCTGTAGACCGACACGCCGAATCGCTCCGCCATGTCCCTGAGGAGCGCGGGCAGGGCGTACGGCCGCGGCTGCCAGTCGCCGTCGTGCTGGATCTGGCCGAGGCGGGTCGCGCCGCGCGGCGGCGGCTCGTCGCGCGGCAACTCCTTGACAGGGGCCGTCGCCAAGCGGTCCGGCAGGGCGCTCAAGCCGGTGGCGTAGGCCGCCAGGTTCTCACCGAGCCGCAGGGCGTCACTGGCGCGGTCCGGATCGGAGGCGGCCCAGGCGTCGCCGAGGCCCTTCGGCGCGAGAATGACGGCCGCGCGGCAGCCGAGGTTCATCACCTCCAGGTCCGCCGGCGGAACGCGGTAAACCGCGCGGTAGATCGGGTGCTCGGCATCCATCGGCTCGAACTTCGAGTCGGGCAGCGGCGTGGCGAACAGCCGCCGGATGCTGTCGGTGAAGGCCGCGTCGCCGCCTTGGGCGTCCGCGAGGACGAGGCCTCCCTGCTCCACGTACTCCCTCAGCCGCGGGAGCGAGGCCGCGAGCATCCGCAGCGCCCCCCGGCCCGTCACGTGCAGGATCGGCGCCGCCAGGTAGGCCGGCAGCGGGGCGTCGCAGTCCAGCGTCCGCCAGTCGACGAAATCGCCGCCCACGCGCTTGCCCAGGAACCGCACGAGGTGGTCCAAGTCGCGCGGGTCGCGCCGCCACGGGCCGTCCCACTCCAGCCGCTGCACGAGCAGCGGCTTGTACGCCTTGGCCAGGAACAGGAGGCACAGGGCATCGTGGTACAGCCGATCGGTCCACGTGCCGTCGGCCTTCTGACCGCTCACAAGGAGGTCCATGCCTTCGCGGAACCAGTCATGCGAGCCGAAGGTCCGCCGGCCGGACGTCACCCCGGCGCGTTCGAGGGCGTAGAGCCAGAAGTAGTACCACGCGATCTGGCGGTTCGGGTTCTCCTGGAGCGAGTAGCGCTGGTTGATCCACTCGATGCCGCGCTCGATGACCGCCGTCCGCTCGGCGGCGGCCTCGGAGGACTCGCCCTTCGCCAGCCGGTCGTTGCACAGGTACAGGCTCGCGATGACGGCAGCCGTCATGCTGCCGTAGGCCTCCTCGGGCTCGGGATCGTGGTAGACGTACCCCCATCCGCCGCCGGGAAGCTGGGTGACGCGGAAGTGCCGGTCGGCCTTCCGCCACACGTCCAGGGGCACCTTAGCGCCGGCCCGCTCGGCCTCCGAGAGGGCGAGGATGGCAAACTGCGTGTTGGACGCATCCGGGCGCTCATACTGGCGGCGAAGCTCCGCCTCGTTCTTGGCCGCCGCCAGCGGACCGCCCGCCTTGCCGCCGCCCGGGGCGATGGTTGGAACGCCATATCCCCACGCCCCCGTCGGGTGCTGCATCTCGATCAGCCAATCGACGCACGCCTGGGTCTCTGCCTTGAACCGGGCGGGATCGGCCGCCGAGAAGGCGAGCGCCTTGAGGGCCACGACGTAGGTGTGCTGGTTCTTCACGCCGCGAAGATGCTCAAGGGCGGCGGCCACGCCCTTGTCTTCGGGCGAAACGCCGGCCTGAAGCAGCGCGTAGGTGCAGAGGGCCGTGACGCCGCCTTCCTGCGCGTAATCCGGCCAGGTGCCGTCGGGATGCTGGGCCTTCTTGAGGGCGTCCACCGACCGGAGGATGGCTGCCCGGACCTGGGGGCCCGTGACGCCTTCCTGGCCGGCCGCGCCACACGGAAAACCACTAACCGCTGCCGCAACAATCGCCGATAAAAGAAGAGCGCGGGCCGCCGGCTGTGACCGCGCCGAATTGGGTTGACCGGCAGGCATCGTACCCTCGCGAGCGGTTTCCGAATCGCCCTCCGGGGAGTTATCGACTAGGGGAACCGGCGGGCTTCATGGCATTCGCCTCGCCTCGTGGACCGATGGGAGCATGGGCCAGCGCTCAAGAGCGTCCGACATGGCCGACACGGATTTTGACCAGAAACTCGAACAGTTCAAACGCGTCCGCGACCGCCTCGTCGCCGAGGTCGGCCACCGGATTATAGGCCAGCGCGAGGTGGTTGACCAGATGCTGGCCACCGTCTTCGTCGGCGGCCACTGCCTGCTGGTGGGCGTGCCGGGCCTGGCGAAGACGATGATGGTCCGCAGCCTGGCGGGGGCGCTCGACCTGGCGTTCAAGCGCATCCAGTTCACGCCCGACCTGATGCCCTCGGACATCACGGGGACGGACCTCGTGGACCAGGCGCCGGACGGCCGGCGCGAGTTCCGCTTCGTGCCGGGGCCGCTCTTCGCCAACATCGTCCTGGCCGACGAGATCAACCGGGCCCCGCCGAAGACCCAGTCGGCCCTTCTGGAGGCGATGCAGGAACACCAGGTCACGGTCGGGCAGAAGACCCACGACCTGCCCCAGCCTTTCTTCGTCATCGCCACGCAGAACCCCATTGAGCAGGAGGGCACGTACCCCCTGCCCGAGGCCCAACTGGACCGGTTTCTTTTCTGCATCCACGTGCCGTACCCGACCGCGGCCGAAGAGGAGCACATCCTGATGGTCCCGACGGGCATCTCGACCGAGCCGGCTGCGCCGGTGGTGGGCATCGAGCACATCCGGGCCCTGCAGGAGGCCGTGCTGGCCGTGCCGGTGTCGAAGTACGTTGTGGCCTATACGGCCAAGCTGGTGCGTGC
>JAPLML010000547.1 GCA_026387055.1 Planctomycetota bacterium
TTGCGGGTACAGGACGTCGACCGTCGCGATGCAGCCGTTCGAGAAGTTCTCTTTCGGGACGAGCAGGGGCTGGCCGTCGGCGCCGGCCACCAGCTTGTTGGCCGCGAGGCACTGGCGGTAGGCAAGGGCGCAGAGGCGGGCGTACTTTTCGCCGCCGGCCTTCGCCAGGTCGGCCATCAGCTCTTCGTCGAACGCCTTGCACCGGGCGGCAAGCGCCGGGTAGTCCCTGGCGGCGGCCGCGAGAAGGTCCGGGGCCTCGGCGCCGTTTCGGCGCCAGTAGGGACGCAGGTTCGTTCCGAGATATTGGATCGAGTAGATGTCATCGTAGGCGAGCATGAGCCAGCGCGAGGCGCCCCCGGCGCCGACCTTGCCGAGGTCGAACTCGACGGCCGCCAGCGGCCAGTCTTCTTTGGCGGGGCGAGGCATCCGCTCGTCGTCGCGGTCGGGCAGGGCCCGGCCGGCGGCAAAGCCTTCCCGGATCGCCTTGTCCGAGGCGACCGCGCAGCGCGTGGCCGCGTCCGGCGGCGCGGCCACGTACAGGTAGCCCCAGTCGATCCGCAGGTCGTCGCCGTGCTTGGCCAGGATGGGCTGGTCCTTCGAGCCCATCCGAAGGACGCTCAGGCCCTCGACCTTCTCGCGCGACCAGACGACCTGCTGGTCGGGCGTGTTGACGACCGATTCGGCGCTGTTCTCGTAGTGCAGAGTGACGGCGTGCGATTGGCCGTCGGTGGCCCGCACGTCCCACACGAGGTACGTCACCGGCCGCGCGAAAACGTCGAGGTCCTGCGGCAGCGACGCCGTCATGAACGTGAGCGCGACGTGGACGCCGCCGCCCTCGAACTGGTAGATGGTGCGCGTGGGGAGCACTTCCAGGCTGACCTGCGGCAGCGGGGGGACCTCCGCCGGCATCGGCCCCAGGATTCGATACGCCTTGCCGTCAATCCGGATCATGCTCTGGAGGGCGTGCACCTTGCCGGTCCAGTGGACCGACCACGCATCGGTCAGCCGGTCGGCCTGGCACCAGATACTGAAGTACGGGTCGCACGCCACGAGGGGCACCGACGGCGGGCGCAGGGCGCTCGCCGCGCCGCCCACGTCGGCGGCCAGGACGCAGGTTGTGGCCAGCATAAGGAACACGGCGGCGAGGACTCCGATGGACGGTGACATCGATGGCTCCTTTGTGGCTGAGGGCGGCGTGGCCACGCAGCCCCCTGTAGCATCGTTTAGCCGTCGCCGGCACGGCGACGAACATTATTACGCGGCCGTACCGGCCGCGGCTAAACGATAACGACTGCGGCTGTACCGGCCGCGGCTAAACGGGCGCGGCACATCGTCCTTGTTCCGCCACGCTACCCGTGTGGTGCAACGGAGTTTGCTCCGGCGGAGGCTGCACTTTATGCGAGAACCGGTTGGGATTCAAGGACAACGCGGGCATGACGAGGAACGTACGCCAGTTGAAACGGCGTCACACGTTGGCGACCAGCCTCTTCGGCAGATGGATGACGAAGGCGGCGCCTTCGCCCGGCGTGGAGTTCATGGTGACGACGCCGCCATGCTCCTGGACGATCTGCTGGGCGGCCGCCAGGCCCAGCCCCGTTCCCTTCTGGCCTTTGGTCGAGTAAAAGGCCTGGAAGATTTTGGCCTGCTCCTCCGCGGGCACGCCCGGGCCGTTGTCGGCCACGGTGATCCAGACCTCGCTCACGTGCGGTGAAAGGCGGGTCGCTATCTCCACCCGGCCGGTGACCGGCGCGACCGCCTCGATGGCGTTGTTCACGAGGTTGAGGCAGGCGTGGTGGATGCCGTCGGCGTCGACCACGATTTCAGGCAGCGTCGTGTCGAGCTTCGTGACCAGGGCGACCCGCTTCTCCGTGGCGGCGGTGTTGGCCAGCTCGGCGACCTCGCGGACGATGGCGTTAATCGAGGTCCGCACCAGGTTCGGCGGCGACTGCCGGCTGTAGGAGAGCATGTCGAGCACCAGGTTGTTGATGCGGTTGAGGTTGCGGCCGACGATCTCCCAGCCTTTCGCGACCGTGTCCATCTCCTGCCGCCGGATGCCGCTCTCGACCACGTGCGATCCGCCTTGGACGCCCTGGAGGAGGTTCTTGATGGCGTGCGACAGGCTGGCGATGGCCTGGCCGACGGCCGCCAGCCGTTCCTGCTGGACCTGGCTGGCCATCAGGTTGGCGTTCTCGACGGCCAGGCCCGTCTGGCACCCGATGGCCGCCATGAGCTTCAGGTCTTCCGGCGAGAACTGGCCCTGGCTCACGTGCGTGTCGACGTGGATGATGCCGAGGATCTCGTTGCGGCTCTTGATGGGGACGGCGATGGCGCTGCGGATGCCGAAGTCCTGGACGCTCTCGCCCTGCTCGAACCGCTGGTCCTGCATGGCGTTGGTCGTCAGGACGCCCTCGCCGCGCTTCATCACGTAGTTGATGATGGTGCGGGAGACGCAGATGGGGGCGGGCCGTTCGCCCGCGGGCGCCGGGGTTGCCGCCGTCCGGGGCGCCGGGGGCGCCGGCTCGGGCTCGGGCGGCGCCTCCGAAGGCAGCGACGTGTCCGAAGGCACCGAGGTGTCCTCCGGCGACTGGAGGGCCTGTTCCCGACGGATCTGTTCCAGCAGTTCCTCGCGGTATCGGACGGCCTTGGCGACCATGTTGCCCGTGCGGCTGTCCTTGAGGAGGATGAAGCCGCGGTCGGCGTCGACCACGTCGAAGATCATGTCGAGGACGCCCGTCAGCAGCCGGTCGATGTCGTAGCCGCGGGCCAGCATTTCGGCGATGCGGTAGAGCGCCCGCAGGCCGATGATGCTGGCGCGCATCTCGTCCAGGTCTTGGCCGCCAGTGAAGGCCAGGTGGGGCTCGCCGCTCGCGCTGGCCGTGGCCATGATCGAGCTGTCGACCCGCCCCTCGGTGTCGACCTGGATCGGCAGGCCGCGGTGCTCGACCAGGGCGCCGTCGGCCAGCGGCCGGCCCATCGTCAGCAGCGTGTTGCCGACGCGGATCTGGTCGCCCGGCTGGATGCTCGCTTCGGCGACCCGCACGCCGTTGACGAACGTGCCATTCGAGGAACCCAAATCCTTCAGGACCTGGCGACCGCTCAGGAGCTCGAGGCGGGCATGATGGCGGCTGACGCCCGGATCGCGCAGCGCCACGTCGCACGCGGGGTCCCTGCCAATGACCGACGTGGCCCCGTCGAGGTCGAAGGTGCGACCGTGGTCAGGTCCCTGGATGACCGTCAATGTGGGCATACTGTCCTTGCCGCCCGTTCCGCGAAGTGCCCCCAAACCAGCCGAATGGACCGTCCCCCTCAGCCTATACGCACATCGGACCGTGAAGTTACGGAAAAATCCGCCACTTCCTGGCGCCTCCCGCTAGCCCCCGGAATGCAGGCAGCCCCATCGACAGGCGCTACGAGCAATCTATCCGACAGGGGCCCCTAAGTCAAGCGCGGCGCGCTGGTGTGCGTAAGGTCTTAGTCTCGCGGGTGGCATGGCCACGCGCCTTTGCGTGGCCATGTTCCTGCGAACTTCGGGGCGCATGGCCACGCAACAGCGCGTGGCCATGCCACCCGAAACACGTAACGGAGGATTAGCGGTCCGGGCCCTGGGCGCTCGTGCGGCCGTCCGAGAGGCCGTCCGCCAAGCCCTGGCCGAGGTTGAGGCTTGCCACGATCGTGGCGACGAATCCCCCGACCCACTTCAGCATCTCCAGGTCCTTCCCGGCGAGCGCCAGCGCCACGATGGCCGCGATGCCGGCCAGGCTCAGGATCATCTTCTTGCTCTTGAGGAGTTCCAACATGGTTCGACCTGCCTTTCCGTTCAAAGCTCACATGTCGACGTTATGGGTGTGCCGCGGCCGGCCCGTCCGGCCGTGGGACGCGCGAGTTTGCATGCGCGTCCGTGGCTCTGTGGCCCTACGCCTTCATCAGCATGGCTGCCACCTGCCGGGCCAGGGCCACGAGCTCGATGATGGTTTCCGGCACGAGGGCTTCCTGGCCGAGGCGCTGCTTCAGCGCCTCGAACTCCTCGGGGCTGATCGCCGGCTTGAGGTCCCCCAAGTCCAGGACATCCGTGGAGACGCTGTCGAGGGGGTCGGCGTCGGGCCTGCCCGCCGCGCCGGGCTGGGCCGCTTGGGCGGCGACGGCCTGGGCGGCGTCGAGGAACTCAACGGCCGCCCGCGTCAGGTTCGCTTGGGCTTCCTGCATCGCTCACGCTCCTTTCGGTTTCGTACGTGTTGACGATCTCTTGGGCTTCGACCTCGCGGACAAGCAGGCTCCGCACCAGGGCGGCGAGCCGCCCGTACTCGGCCAGCAGGTCGAGCGTGCCGCGCGCCAGTTCGATGGCCCGCCCGATGGCGGCCTGCCGCTGGGCAAACTGGCCGTCGAGCCGCGCGAGATTGCCTCGGAACTCGTCCTCCAGCGCGAGGCGCTTGGCCACCTTCTCGACGGCGGCGGCCGCGGCCACGCGCCCCTCGGCGTCGGCCGACTGGGCGAGCGACGCCGCCAGCGCGCCGTCCAGCTCGCGCCGCTTCTCGGTGGCCAGTTGGGCCTTGACCTTCTCGTGGTAGGCCGCCATCTCGTCGCGGTACTGGACCATGGCGGCCAGTTGCAGTTGCTGGCTGCGCTCGACGGCGGCCGGGGCGCCGCAGCCCGCCGCCATGGCGGCAAGCAGCGCGAGGGACAGCGCCGTCGCCCCACGTTGCGCGGCGGGTCTCCCGACCCGCCGCGCGCGTGCGGCATCCGGCCGCCCTGCGATCACCTGCGCGCGGGGGGTCAGGAGACCCGCCGCGCACGGCTGGGTTCTCGGGGCGTGCCATGAGCGACGCCGCCAGGTCGTGCATCTCGCGGCGGAGGTCCCGCAGGTCCTCCCGCGTCTCGGCCCGCACCGCCGCCATCATCGCGACCGTCGCGGCGTGCGGCTGGGCCGCGTGCTGCTGGAGCCAGTAGCCGAAGCCAGCCAGGTTCACCCCGCCGGTGAAAAGCTGGCCCCCGACGACGAGCAGGATGACGAGCCGCCGCAGCCCGCGGATCTCGTCCCACGTGCGGGCGTTGGCTTCGCGCTGCTCCGCATGGACGGTTGCGCATACGTCGCGGGTGACGTACGGCCCGCGGCCCGCCGGCAGGTCAGCCGTGGTATTCAAAGTCCACCTCCACGATCGGATCACGAGCGCCGTGTCGCCGTCCGTGCGGACCGAGGCGGCCGGAACCTCGACGCGCTTGGGGCCGTAGTCGTCGGAGCCGAAGGAGCCGAGCGGCGTGCCGTCGCCGTCGACCACCTCGGCCGTGAATGTGTCGGAGAAGTCCGCCGAGCCCCCGGGTGCCGCGGTCGCGAAGTCGAGCCAGGCTCGGCGGACCGTGTAACCGGCCAGCTCGCCGGTGCCGAACGTCATGCGGAATTCCCGCGAGTCCAGGAACCACCACTGGCTGGAGTCGTCGTCGAGGACCTCGCCGCCCATGCCGACGTCGTAGGAAAGGCTTGCGCGGGCGCCGTCGTCCACACCGTCGAAGAGGGCGAACGTGGCGGCCCGCTCGTCGGCCCAGTCGCCGATGCCGAACGTGAGCCGCTGCACGCTGTCGCGATGCAGGGATTCCGAAGTTGTCGGCAGGATCCGCACGCGGTCGAGCCGGTTGATGGCCCGGTAGAGTTCGTCGAAGAGGACCGCATACGCCGGCGTCCACCGGTTCGCGGGCTCGCCCTCCGGGTCCTCGGCCGTGAGGTCATACGTCCAGCCGTCCCGTCCGAACGCGTCCTGGCACAGGTGAGCGAGCGTATACAGGTCTTCGCGGTTCGGGTCCCACCACCGCAGGGGCCAGGCCAGGTCGAGCATCTTCCGGATTTCATACTGGAAGTTCGCGATGGTCATGAAGGGCTGGAGGTCCCGCCCCCTGGGCGTGCCGAGCAGCGGGTCCCACCGGCTGAAGGGCGCCGGCACGAACAGGGCCGGCACCAGGTGGTCGCGCTCCTCCAGCGCCTCGCGCACCGCGTTGATGACCGTATCCGTATCCAGCGGGTATCCCCGCTCGGGCGGCCATCGACTGCTCGTCCAGGGCATTGCTGAAATCCTTACGTGCCGGCCCATTTAGCCGCCCGGCTTGCCGGGCGCGCACCGTTCGAGCGCCGAAACGCGCCCAGCGAGCTGGGCGGCTAAATGCTGCTTCACACCATCCGCGGCGGATGCAGAACGATCGTCCACCCCGCCGGCGTCCAGATGATGCCGACGTACCGGTCGAAGTCCGGCGGCCCGGCCAAGTACCCGGCCTCGTCCTCCCAAAGCTCCGCGATGTTCTCGACGCCGCTGAGGGCAGGCCCGTCATCGACAAAGCCGCCGAGCTCGCGCCGCACGGGTTGCACCGTGTAGGCGCCGCCGGAGTAGGAGACGATCCGAGCGAGGCGCTCCGGCGGCACGGGCATGTCCGCCAGGTACACCATGTTCGGAGGCTCCGAGCGGTCCAGCCGCTCCTCCGCATGGACGATGGTGTTCTCAGGCAGAAGGTGCGTGGCGGCCAGGGTCTCTGCGACGTTGTGCACGGTGACCTGGGTCAGGCCGCCCGGCGCCGCCTCCCACTCGATGTGGCCGCCCGCGTCCAGGCTCTTGGGGCGCACCTCGTCGGCGTAGTAACGCTCGTCGGGCGGATCGCCGGGTGCGCCGCTCTTGAGGCGAAGCCAGAGCAAGCGATAAGGCGGCCCGCCCGGCGTGATCTCCGTGAAGCGGTCGCTCGGCCGCGCGGCCTCAACGAGTCGCGCATCGCCGCGGTCCAAAGCGCCCGCCGGTCCGTAGACTTTCAGTCGGTCCGTGTTCATGGTCCTGGCCTCACTCCAATTCGAGCTGCGTCTGCGGCAGCGGGGCGAAGGTGTGAAGGACGCTCTTTACGACCGGCGTCGTCTCGTACCCCGCATGCTGGCGGGCCAAGTCGAGGCGCCGCCCGCGAACGCCCAGGATCCGCTCGCCGGGGCGATGGCCCATGGCCAGGTACGGAACCTCGATGCAGGCGGGGGCGGGGACCCGCCGGTCGGCCTCGTAGGCCGCGTCGACGAGGTCCTGGAGCTTGGCCGTATCGTCGGTCTCGTCGGCGCCTCCCTGGCCGTAGAAACGGCTCGTGGAGGCCACTTGGCGGAACCGGTATCCGGCGGGGACGCTGAGGTGCCGCGTCCGGCCGGGCCGGTCCGCCGGCCCGGCCTCCGCGCGCTCGGCCGAAAGGCACGCGTCGCTCTCCACGGTGGCGGTCACTCGGATGCGCACCAGCCCCCGCATGGCGGCCGCTAGATATCGCGAAGGCAGCGGGTCCTCGGTCAGGTACAGCCCGCACTCGTCGGTGAGGACCCGCGTCGCCAGGTTCATCTGCTCCCACGTCGTGCCGCCGTCGAGCGACACCTCGGTGTACACCCCGCGGCTCCGCCCCAGGACGTCGCGCGACAGGCATGGCAGGAACCGCCGGCGGCGGCGTACGTACAGGGCGCCCTCGAACAGGCTCGAGAAGACCGGCGCCGGGCCGCGGTTGTAGGGGGCGGCACTGTAGTCGCCCGCCTCGTTGAGGGCCCACCTGCGGAACACGTCGCGAACGTCTGCAAAGTCCGGGTTGGCGCTCGGGCTGAAGTCCTCGGGCACGTACGTGGCAAGCGAATCATCCCATCCCCTCACGAGGTCGAAGGTCGACTCGTAGAGCTTCGGGTCGCCGCGGGCCGCGTACCGGCGCGGGGCCGCCTCGAAGTGCATCCGCACGGCCAGCGCCGCCAGGTTGGTGGCCGCCGGATCGTACCGGCCGCCCGGTGGCTGATGGACCAGCCAGCCGGTCGGCGCGCGGTCGGGGCGCCAGATCTCCAGGCGCCGGCTGAGGCCCGTCTCGCCCGGCTCGGCGACCACGGCGATCCGCGCGCCGGCAAGCTCCAGCAGGGCGCCGAGCGCTTCGCCGAGGGTCCGCCCCTCCAGCGCCACGTCGCGGATCACCAGGGCACCCACGATTGAGCGGACCTCGCTCAGCATGGGAACGTCCACGACCTCGGACTCGCCGTGCTCGGCAAGGAGGTACGCGACGGCCTCGTCCAGTGTCCAGGCCGCCGAGCCCGCCGCCGAGTCCGGCGCGAAGACCGTGTACGGTTCGCGATCGCCCGGATCATGCGGCGGCGTGGACGCGTTGGGCCGCCCGTCGGGGTTGAAGACCAGGGGGAGGCCCTCGACGCGGTCGGCGCTGCCATCGGCGGTCCAGGCCCTCCGTCCGCCGACGCGGCGCCGAAGCAGTTCGCCCGCCGGGTCCTCCGCCTCGAAGCGAAGCTCCTCCCCCTCGCTGTCGAGGCGCATCTCGATCCGGCCGATGCGTCCTTCGAAGAGCAGGAGGTCCCCGCGCCCCGCGCCCGGAAGGACGCCGCCCCGCAAGAGGGCGGCGGCGACCTGGCGGCCGGGCTGGATCAGCGGCGCCAGGTCTTCCAGGCGAAGGGTGTCGTCGGTCTGGGGCGAGGACCCCAGCCCGACGGAGAACCAGGCGTGCGGCGCCCCGCCCATCCGCCCTTCCAGGCGGTCGAGGCGCAGGCGCGGCTCCGCCCGCCCGTCCAGGCGGACTTCCGTCCGGGGCGGCTCCACGACCGTCGCGGCCGCCGGCGCGCCGAAGAAAGCCCCTGTGTTGGCCGGGATCGTCATAGGACCGTCTCCGCTTCCAGCGCGTCCACCGAGGCCGGGGGCGTGGCGTCGGGCGTGACGCGCGCGACGGCGGGCTGCTCGTCCCACACGCCGCCGGCCGTCACGGCGCGGACCGCCAGTTGATGTTCTGCGCCGGCCTCCAGTTGGCCGCTTGTCCATGTGTACCAGTTCTGTCCCTGGCGGCAGGGGACGTCGCCCAGTGGCGCCGTGTAGTTGATGACGCCCGTCCCGCCGTCGCCGAAGATGCGGAAGGTCTGCGGCACGGCGCCGTGGCGGCCGACGCGGTAGCACCACTGGAGCCGCGCCGTGCCGAGAACCGTGGCCCGGGCGACCGCCGCCAGGGCGCCCGCCGGCCGGTCGGGAACCGGCTCGCCCTGCGTGTCCAGCTCCAGGCGGGCCTCGCCCTGGGCCACGGGGATCTC
>JAPLML010000146.1 GCA_026387055.1 Planctomycetota bacterium
GTTATCGACAACATGCACGAAATTCGAGAGGTTTTTCAGGAAGACCCAGACGCTACGGCACTTTCGGACCTGGAGTCTGGCCGCATTCAACAGGCGTACTTGTTTGCCGTCATACCTGATTGCCGGGTGGCACGGCCACGCGCTTTTGCGTGGCCGTGCATGGTCACGTGGGGGAGCAAGCACGGCCACGCAAAAGCGCGTGACCGTGCCACCCACGCTAAACACGTACAAGCAACCCGTGGCACATGAAGAGCAAACGCCGGAGGGCCGCCCGACCTCCCGAATTTTCTTTCCTGCCCGCGCGCGCACCGTGTAAAGTAGCCGCACGCGAGTGCTTGAACTCCATTGCCCGAAAGGAGTCGCCGCCTATGAGCATGCCTGCGAGCATCCGCTTTCGCCTGAGCACGATGATGTTCCTGCTCTACTGCGCCTGGGGGTCGTGGGCGGTCGTGGCGTATCCTCTCTTTCTGGAGCGCGGGTTCAGCCCGGCGGTCATTGGCTGGCTCTTCAGCCTGATGCCGCTGGCGTGTATCGTTGCCCCGTTCATCGGCGGCCAGATCGCCGACCGCTGGGTGCCGACGCAGTACTTTCTGGCCGCCGTCGCGCTGGCGGGGGGGGGCCTGCTCCTGACGATGGCCCGCGAGGCCGACCCGACGTGGATGCTGTTGCTGATGGGCGTGTACTCGATTCTGTTCGCGCCGACGCTCCCGCTGACGAACTCGCTCGCGTTTCATCACCTCAAAGATCCAGACCGCGACTTCGGCGGCATCCGGGTCTGGGGCACGATCGGCTGGATTGTCGCGGGCCTGAGCCTGACGCTGTGGCGGCACCTGTCGGATCCGGCGTTCCTCGAAGAACTGGGCGGCTTTGGTTTCACGCCCGAGTGGATCGCGAAACTGTGGGACCTCTGGTGGGGACCGTCGGCCCCCGGCGTGGAGGGAGACCTGTTCTACCTGGCGGCCGGGTTCTCGCTGGCCCTGGGCGTGTTCTGCTTCTTCCTGCCGCACACGCCGCCGAGCAAGCAGGGCGTGAATCCGCTGGCGTTCCTCGAAGCGCTCAAACTGCTGAAGGACCGGAACTTCACGGTCTTCCTGGTGATTGCCTTCGTCGTGACGACGGAACTGAACTTCTACTACATCCCCACGCCGGCCTTCCTGGCGGACATCGGGATCGCCTCGGCGAACGTGCCTTCGGTCATGACGATCGCGCAGATCGCCGAGATCGTGGTCCTGGCGTTCCTCTTGCCGCCGGCGATCAAAAAGTTCGGGCTGCGGTGGACGCTGGCGTTGGGCGTGATCGCCTGGCCGCTGCGGTACGTCATCTTCGCCATCGGCCAGCCGACGTGGCTGGTGGCGGCGGCCCTGACGTTCCACGGCTTCGGCTACGCGTTCTTCTTCGTAGCCTCGCAGATCTACGTGAACAACGTGGCGCACAAAGACATCCGGGCCAGCGCCCAGAGCCTCCTGACCCTCGTGACGGTGGGCCTGGGGATGTGGCTGGGCGCCATGTTATTTACGTTTATCAATGTCGTCTGCACCGGCGGCCCGGTCGAAGGAACGGGGTGCACGGACCAGTTCTACGCGTGGCTCAAGCACCTCGTGGGCACCGACGTGATGACCGCCGGCGTCACGAACTGGTCTTACCTGTTCCTGTTCCCGTGCGCCCTGACGGCTCTGTGTGCCGTGGCCTACCTGATCTTCTTCAAGCCGTCGAAGCAGCAGTTGGCGGCAGAGGCGGCATCGGTGTAGGCAGGCCGCGGGGGAGCGTGCCCGTCGCATCGTTTAGCCGTCGCCGGTACGGCGAGGCAAGAGGATCGCGGGCGCACCGCCCGCGGCTAGACGATTCGATCCGGCGCGCG
>JAPLML010000109.1 GCA_026387055.1 Planctomycetota bacterium
AGCGGCGGCCCGACCGCAGGGGGGTGCAGCCGGGCCTGACCGCCTTGTGAACAGGCAACGCGCCTGCCCACAATCTTCTTGTCCTTCACGCCAGGGGCGCCTGCCGGCTGCGCCTCGGCGGTGTTCCTTCAGCTTCGCCGCCTTCTCGGCGTCGGTGAGGTTGTCCCAATGGGCAGGGCAACCGCCGCCGCAGGAAGCGATCCTGTTACCATTATACACCTCAGGGCTGCCCGGCCAACCCGAGATTCAAGAGAATCTGGGTCAAGAGGTCAGGCGGAACCTCGCCGACGGCGCAATAGGTGTACCCGCCGATCCGCTGTACCTCCTGAAAACTCCATCCGGGTTGAGTTTACAGGGCTTACGTCACTTGCCGCAAGCGCCATTCGGCCGTAGGAGTGATGCCTTAGAAACTCGGCCTTTGCGTGTGGCACAGCCGCCCTCGGCTGTGTTCTGTGGTCAACCTGCACGGTCCCCGCGGCGGGCGTGCCACAGTTCTGAGATAGTCTGTTAGTCTCGGGGCTGGCATGGCCACCCGCCTTTGCCCGCCACGGCGGGCAGGCTGTGGCCATGCCACCCGAAACTGAGGCATCTCTAACGCTTCAGCGCCCGTCCGAAGATCACCCTCGCCCGGCTTCGCCACCCTCTCCCGCCAAGGAAGAGGGACGGACAATAGGGGAACTCCCGGCCCTCCTGAATCGTTCTGGTTACACGGGGGAGAGAGAAGCTGGTACAATGAACACGGTTGAATATGCCGGTCGGCGGCGAGCGCGGGAAGAGGTCGGAGACGTTCATCCATGGTGCATGAGACAAGAGCTTCCCGCCGCCTGAAGCACCTGCTGACCGGATGCATGCTCTCCGTCGGCGCAGTCCTGCTTTTCAGCGGGTGCACGGGAACACCCACGCGGCATGAACAGGCGGCGCGGCAGGATATCCAGGAGGTGAAGTCGCGGTATCGGCCCCGGGAGGCCAAGCCGCCCCTGCCGACCTTGACGGAGACCTCCGGCCTCGCGGACCTTCTTCAGTACGCGCTCCTGAACAACCCGCGGGCGGAAGCCGCCTTTCACGACTGGGCCGCCGCCGTCGAGGAGATCACCACCGCGCGGTCCCTGCCCGACCCCATGCTGACCTTCAGCGCCGAGATTTCGCGCGACGCCGCCGGCCTCACCGCCTCGCTGATGAGCGACCCGATGGCCAGCTGGCCCGGGCCGGGCAAGCTGCCCCTGCGGGCCGAGGCGGCCTACGGCGAGGCCCTGAAGCGGCGGGCCGTCTTCGAGAACGAGCTTCTCGCCACCGCCCTGGAGGTCAAGCGCGCGTACTACCAGACGTGGGTGCTCGAAGAGCAGGTCCGCTGGACGCGCGAGGTCCTCGCCCTCCTCGGTGAGACGGAGGCCCTGGCCCGCCGGCGCCTCGCCGTCGGCAAGGCGACCGAGCAGGACGTCCTCCGGGCCCAGATGGAGCGCGACGAACTCGCGACGCGCCTGGCGAACCTCGAAGACTCGCGCGGCACGCTCGCGGCGCGGATGCGGTCGGCGCTCGGCCTGGGTCCGCAGGAGAAGCTCCCGCCGTTTGCCCTGCGCCTCGAGCCGAAGCCGGCCGACTTCAGTGAACAGTCGCTGATGGAGACGGCGCTGGCGCGGAACCCGCGCCTCAAGGAGATGCGGAGCGAAGTGCTCCAGGCGGTCGCCCTCTTCCAGCTCGCCCGCAAGACCACCGTGCCCGATTACTCGTGGGGCGTCGGCGTGGGCGCGAGCACGATGTCGCCTGTGACGGTGATGCCCTCATTCGGCATCACGCTGCCGATCTGGCGCGACAAGATCGCCGCCGAGATCGCCCGCGGCCGCGCGGGGGCCGACGCCGCCAAGGCCCGCCTCTCGGCCGAGGAACTGGACCTCGCCGTCCGCTTCGCCGAGACCGCGTACCTCTGGCGCGAGGCCGACCGCGCCGACACGCTCCACGGCCACCTGCTCCTCCCGAAGGCCCGGGCCATGCTCGATGCGGCGCAGGCCGGGTACGTCGGAGGCGCATCGTCCTTCAGCGATCTCCTGGAGGCCGAGCGGGCGTACCTTCAGCATCACCTGGAGCAGGCGGAGGCCGCCGGCCGGCGCGAGATGGCCTTGGCGGAGATGTCGCTCGTGATCCTCGGCCGCTGGCCGGGAGGCGTGAAGGTTGTGCTGACGGAACCGCAGCGATAGGCGACCTTGCACGACGTTGAGCCGTCGCCGGTACGGCTACGGGCAGATTGCGGATTGCGGATTGCGAGTGATGAGGTGAAGCCATGACGAACGAGAAGGAAATCCATCCCGGCGGGCCGGCGGAGAGCGAGCCGCCTCCTCCGCCCAGCCCGCCGCCTCCGCACGGGCCGCGCTTGCGCATCCTGCTGCTGATGCTCTTCCTCCTCGTCCTTGGCCTCGCCGGCGGCGCCGTCTTCCACGAGCCGCTGGAGTCGCTGGGCCATCGCGTCTTCCAAGGCCGCGCCGAAACCGCGCCGGAAGCCGAGGCAAAGACGCAATACTACACCTGCGGCATGCATCCGTGGGTCATCCTGCCGAAGCCGGGCGACTGCCCCATCTGCCACATGAAGCTCGTCCCGCTGGACCCCGCGAAGTTCGCGGGCAAGATCGCCATCAATCCGATCATCACGCAGAACATCGGCCTGCGGATCGCGCCGGTCACGACCGGCCCGGTCACGCGCGTGGTCCGCTCCGTCGGCACCGTGGACTACAACGAAACGCTCGTGCGCGACGTGAACCTCAAGATCGCCGGATGGATCGAGAAGCTGTACGTGAACGTCACCGGGCAGCCGGTCGAGAAGGACCAGCCGCTCCTGGATCTCTACTCGCCGGACCTCTACTCGGCCCAGGAGGAGTACCTCCTGGCCTTCAAGAAGAAGGGGGCGCTGAAGAACGGCCCCGGGCTCCTGGCCGACGTCGCCACGCTGAACGCCGACCTCCTGGAATCGGCCCGCAAGCGGCTCCAGTACTTCGACATCTCCGACGAGCAGATCAGGGAGCTGGAGAGGGCCGGCAAGGCCGCCAAGACGATGACCCTGCGCAGCCCGTGGCGCGGCACGGTGGTCCTTAAGAACGTCGTCGAGGGCCAGAAGGTGGACGCCGGGACGCCGCTCCTCCGGATCGCCGACCTCTCGAAGGTCTGGGTCATGGTCGCGGTCTACGAGTACCAGGTCCCGTACGTCGAGGTGGGCCAGAAGGCCGTCATGAGCCTGCCCTACATCCCCGGCCAGACGTTCGAGGGCAAGATCACTTATATCTACCCCTATTTGAACCAGGAGCTGCGGCAGGCGAAGGTGCGGCTGGAGTTCGAGAATCCCGACGGGATCCTGAAGCCGGGGATGTTCGCCAACGTCGAGCTCCGGCGAACGCTGGCCACCGACCGCGTCCTCGTGCCGCGCGAGGCCGTCACCGACACCGGCGCGCGCCAGGTGGCCTTCGTGAGCCTGGGCGAGGGGCGGTTCGAGCCGCGCCCGGTCAAGGTCGGGGTCGAGGCGGAAGGCGGCCTGTTGGAGATCCTCGACGGCCTCAAGTCCGGCGAGCTGGTGGTGGTGAGCGGCGAGTTCCTCCTCGATAGCGAGGCCCGCCTGCACGAGGCCCTCGCGAAGATGGTCGAGGGCGCCCCCGCCGCCGGGCAGAAGGCCGCGGCCGCCGTGGCAGGAACGAGCGAACTGGCCGCCCTGCCCGACGCCGCCGCCAAGGCGCTCGGCGAGGTCCTGGACGCTTACTTCAAGATCGGCTCGGCCCTGGCGAGCGATACCGTGGAGGGCCTCACCCCCGCGGCCCGGCAGGCCGCCGCCGGCACCGACGCCCTCCTCAAGATCGAGATCCCCGGCAACCCGCACTTCTGGCACCAACACACGGAGACCGCCGACGTGCGCGGCAAGGCGCTGGAGCTCGTGGACACGAAGGACGTCGAGCAGGCCCGGCAGAAGTTCGCCGACCTGAGCCTCGCCCTCTCGAAGCTGGTGCACGCCACGGGCGTGCCGCCCGCGTTCGGCAAGGAGGTGCAGGAGCTTCACTGCCCGATGTACCGCGAGAAACAGGGCGGGACGATCTGGCTCCAGCCGGCCGGCGAGGTCCGCAACCCGTACTTCGGCAAGAAGATGATCGGCTGCTTTGACACCAAGGCGACGCTGCCGCTGACCAGCGCCAAGCCGGCCGCACCGCCGGCCGCACCGGCCAAGCCGGGCGCGATGGCGCCGATGCCGGGGATGTGACCACAGCGCGGCGGGTCTGCGTACGTGTGTAGCGTGATACGAGATTGCCGGGTGGCACGGCCACGCGCTGTTGCGTGGCCGTGCACGGTCACCTGGGGACGCAAGCACGGTCACGCAACGGCGCGTGACCGTGCCACCCGCGCTAAACACGTACGTGTCTCCTGACCCGCCGCGCCAAAGCGCCGCAAGCAGGGCGGCGCCGGCAGATGCGCACGCATGCGGCGGGTCAGGAAACCCGCCGCGCAAGGGAAAGTGGTCGGAACCACGAGTCAACAGCGAGCCGCACGAATCGATGATCGCTAAACTTATAGACTGGTGTATCCACAACCGGGCGATCGTCCTGATGCTGACGCTCTTCCTGATCGTCGCGGGCGTCTGGGCCGTCTTCAACATCAAGGTCGATGCCATCCCCGATCTCTCCGACGTCCAGGTCATCGTCTACACCGAGTACACCGGCCAGGCCCCGAAGATCGTCGAAGACCAGGTCACGTACCCCATGACCCAGGCCATGCTGGCCGTTCCGAAGTCGAAGGTGGTGCGCGGCTACAGCATGTTCGGCGTCTCGTTCGTGTACATCATTTTCGAGGACGGCACGGACTTATACTGGGCCCGCAGCCGGGTGCTGGAGCGGCTGAGCTACGTCCTGGGCCAGTTGCCGCCGGGTGTCACCCCGCAGCTCGGGCCCGATGCCACCGGCGTGGGCTGGGTCTACGAGTACGTCCTCGTGACGGGCAAGTACTGCCCCGATCACCCGAACGGCCTCTGGCACGACCCGGTGACGGACGCGTGGCACGCCCAACCGTCCGATGCCCCAGCCGACCCGAAGGTGCAGCGGCGCCTGGTCCGCCACCGCGTTTTCCAGGATACGAAGTCCGCCCAGGGCTACGATAAGTGCCCGCTCGACGGGAAGCCCCTCCTCCCGAGCCGGCAGACCCTCGCGAACCTCCGGAGCCTCCAGGACTGGTACCTGCGGTACGAGCTCACGGCCGTCGAGGGCGTCAGCGAGGTGGCCTCCATCGGCGGGTTCCAGAAGCAGTACCAGATCCACATCGACCCGGTGAAGCTCCTGGCGTTCAACATGCCGCTGAAGGACGTCAAGATGGCCGTCGAGCGGTCGAACCAGAACGTCGGCGGCCGCGTGGTCGAGTGGAGCGAGCGCGAGTACGCCGTCGAGGGGATCGGGTACCTCGGGTCGCTGACGGACCGGGAGATCGCCGACGCGCGGGCCGCCGGCAAGTCGCTCGAAGAGGTGCGGACCGCCAAGGTGCTGGCCGACCTGCGGACAATCTCGCTCGGCACCACGCCCGACGGGTCGCCCATCTACCTGCGCGACGTGGCCGACGTGCGCCTGGGACCCGAGATGCGCCGCGGCGCCCTCGATTGGAACGGCGAAGGCGAGGCCGTCGGCGGCATCGTCGTCATGCGCTTCGGCGAGAACGCCCGGACCACCATCGAGAAGGTCCGCGAGAAGATCCAGAGCGTCGAACAGGGCCTGCCGCCCGGCGTCGGCATCGAGGTCGGCTACGACCGCAGCGACCTCATCGACCGCTCCATCGCCACGCTGACCGACACGCTCATCGAGGAAATCACGGTCGTGGCCCTCGTGTGCATCCTGTTCCTGCTGCACGCGCGGAGCGAGCTGGTGGCGGTGTTCGTGGTGCCGACGGGCGTGCTGGCGAGCATCCTCGCGATGCACCTGCTGGGCCTCAACGCGAACGTGATGAGCCTGGGCGGCATCGCGATCGCCATCGGCGTCATGGTCGACTCGTCGATCGTCATGGTCGAGAACTCGCACAAGCACCTCGACCGCGAGGAGGAGCGGCTGCACGCGCTCAAGGCCGCCGGCCTCCCGGCCGTGCCCCGCCCCCGCACCGACATCATCGCCGAGGCGGCCCGGGAAGTCGGCCCGAGCCTCTTCTTCGCCCTCCTGACGCTCACGGTGAGTTTCCTGCCGATCTTCGTCCTGGGCGAGCAGTCGGGCCGGCTCTTCAAGCCCCTCGCCTACACCAAGACGTTCGCGATGGCCGCCTCGTCGTTCCTGGCGATCACGATCATCCCGGTGCTGATGAGCCTCTTCATCACCGCGCGGGTCCTCCCGAAGGCGTGGGGCTGGTGGAAGAACCTGCTCCTCACGCTGGCCGCCATGGGCATACCTTCAGCCCTCATCATGATCGTTCCGCTGCCGCGCTACGGCGAGTACCGGCACTGGCTGGCCGTGGGCTGGGTGATCCTGGCGGGCATGCTCCTGGTGCCGCAGAAGATCATCCACGAGAACGCGAATCCGATCTCGAAGCTCCAGCAGTGGCTCTACCACCCGCTGTTCGTGCTGGCGATGCGGCTGCGGTGGCTGGCGCTCACGGTCGCCGTGGCGGCGTTCGTGTGGGTGGGCCTGGTGATCGGCACCCTCGTCGATCCCGACTGGTTCACCGCCCAAGCCCCCTGGGCCTGGAAAGTGGTGCCCCGGTTCGGCAGCGAGTTCATGCCCCCGCTGGAAGAAGGCGACCTTCTGTACATGCCTACAACCGACCCAGGCATCAGCATGATGAAGGCCCGCGAGCTCCTCCAGCAGACCGACCGCCTGATGATGAAGGTGCCCGAGGTCCAGAGCGTCATGGGCAAGATCGGCCGCGCTGAGACCGCCACCGACCCGGCGCCCGCCAGCATGTACGAGACGACGATCACGCTGGCGCGCGACAAGCGCCGCTGGCGGCACGTGCCGGTCGAGCGGTTCTACTCCGGCTGGCCCGGCTGGCTGCGGCGGTGGCCCGAGAAGCTGTGGCCCGCCACCCGCCCCATCACGATCAGCGAGCTCGTCGAGGGATACCAGTTCCCCGGCGGGCCGCGCGTCCCGGGGCTCAATGAGATCGTGCAGGCGCCCGGCCTCACGAACTCGTGGACCATGCCGATCCGCACGCGCATCGACATGCTCTCGACGGGCATCAAGACGCCGGTGGGCATCAAGATCATGGGGCCGGACCTGGCCACCCTGTCGGACCTGGCGACCCGTGTGGCCGACGTCATCAAGACCGACGAGCGGACCGGCCCGCACACCACGAGCGCGTTCGCCGAGAAGACCCTCGGCGGGTCCTATCTGGATATCGTTATCAACCGCGACGAAATCGCCCGCTACGGCCTCGCGGTCGGCGACGTCCAGGACGTCATCGCCACCGCCATGGGCGGCATGGGCGTGACCCTGACCGTCGAGGACCTCGAGCGCTACTCGGTGAACCTGCGCTACGCCGGCGAGCTGCGCGACAGCCTGACG
The DNA here is from genome assembly GCA_026387055.1 of Planctomycetota bacterium. GTDB lineage: Bacteria > Planctomycetota > Phycisphaerae > FEN-1346 > FEN-1346 > JAPLML01. The sequence continues at coordinate 7,494 of JAPLML010000109.1, forward strand.
GCGCTCCGGCAGATGCTCGTGGCCACGCCCTCGAAGGCCCAGGTGCCCCTGGGGCAGCTCGCGGCCTTCGCGGTCAAGGGCGGCCCGGACATGATCCGCAGCGAGAACGCCCGCCTCTCCGGCTGGGTCTACGTGGACATCGCCGGCATCGACGTCGGCACGTACGTCCGGAACGCCCAACGGGCCGTCGCCGACAAGGTCAAGCTCCCGCCGGGATACAGCAGCGTCTGGTCCGGCCAGTACCAGTACATGCAGGAGGCGAACGCGCGGCTGATGCTGACCATCCCGCTGACGTTCGTCCTTATCGTCCTCCTGCTGTACCTGTCCTCGCGCAGTTGGCTGCGGGTGGGCATCGTGCTGCTGGCCGTGCCGTTCAGCCTCGTGGGCGCGTTCCTGATGCTGTACGTCCTGGGGTACAACACCTCGCTGGCGGTGTGGGTGGGGATCATCGCCCTGGCGGGCCTCGACGCCGAGACGGGCCAGGTGATGCTCCTGTATCTGGATACGAGTTTCGAGCGGTTCAAGCGCGAGGGCCGCATGCGCACCCTCGACGACCTCTGGTGGGCGATCCACGACGGGGCCGTCAAGCGCATCCGTCCCAAGACGATGACCGTCGCCACCACGTTCATCGGCCTGGTGCCGCTGCTGTGGGCCGCCGGCGCCGGGGCGGATACGATGCGGCGGATGGCCGCCCCCATGATCGGCGGCCTTGCCACCTCGTTTATCATGGAGCTCCTGATCTACCCCGTGATCTTCTACACCGCCAAGCGCTTCGCCCTGCGCCGCGAGTTCCGCCCGCCCCTGTAGGCCGCGGCGCGCCGCGGTACGTGTCTGGCGCAACCGCCTTTCATGTGCCACGGGTTGCTTGCCAACCCGTGGTGACTGTCGTCCTCTTACCTTATGGTGTTACACAATAGGGAAGAAAGCCATGATAGCCACGGGTTGACAAGTCGAAGAACCGCCGTGGCGGGCAACCCGTGGCACATGTAAAGAAACAGCGCCAAACAGGAACACGCCGCGCGGAGGATAAACGCCCGCGCTACTGCGGCTCCAGCCGCACCACGTCGGCGGCGCGGCTGTCGGGGGTGACCGTCAACCGCTCCAACTTGCCGCCGCGGTAGACGCCCTCGACGGTCGTCTTCATCGGCGCGTGGAGCTTGAACTCCACGTCCCACGCCTTCGGCCACGCCGGGAAGAGCAGGATCCTGCGGCCCTCGGTCTGCATCAGCATGACCTGGAGGGCCATCTGGCCGTTGCCGCCGTGGTCCATGTCGGGGATTTCGTCGTTGTGCGGACCCCACATGGCCGGGAAGGCGAACGCGGTGTTATAGTTGCACAGCCGGCCGAGGACGTTTCGGGCGGCGGGACCCGCCAGGCCCAGGTAAGCGGCGTGGGTGTCGCACTGCCACCAGCAGCGATTCTCGCGGTGCTGGCGGCGGTTGAACGTCTCGACGCCGACCGCCAGGTCCGGCTTCCCCACACCGTAGAGGCGATAGGGCCAGACGGCGTACAGCTCGGGATTCTCGACGTTGGCCTTCGCGCTGAACTTCCGGGCCGGGAGGAGGAACTTCTTATCGCCCTCGGTCCGCGTGGGCACCTCCGGCAGGTCGGCGAGCGTCTTTTCCCATGCCGCGCGCTGGGCCGCGGTCGTCAGGTCCGAGGGAAGGTCGAGCATCCGCGGAAGGATGTGCCGCAGCCCCGCGATCTCCGGCAGCGGATCGGTCGCCGCGTGCCACGTCTCCAGCGACTGGGCCGGCTCGAAGAGGATCTTGCCGTCCGGCCCGCGCTTCCAGTGCCGGTCGTAGAACTCCAGGAACGCGCCCGCCGGCGGCAGCAGCGTGGTCCGCAGGAACTCCCGGTCCTGCGTGTTATCGTACTCATCGAGCATCATCACCGTGAGTTCCAGGCAGCTCGACCAATACCAGCGGATGTAGTTGTTGGTGGCGAAGCCCACGGGGACGTTGCGGCGGTCCCACCCGTAGTCGACGTTGGCGTACGTGCCCCAGAAGAACTGCGTTTCGGGGAAGAAGGCGCCCTCGTGGCCGTAGTAGATGCGCGTGCGCTCGCGGGCCATCGGCAGGTTCTGGACGTAGTGCCGGTAGAAGGGCGCCAGCATGTCGTAATCGCCCGCCGCGATGCAGGGCCAGTACGGCAGCCGCGCGTTCTGGAACCACTGGGCCCCGGACCAGCGGCGATAGTCGGGGTCCGCCTTCTCATACGGCAGCGTAAAGATGGACCCGTTGAATTTGATCCACATGTTGCCGCGCCCCCCGCAGGCCGCCAGGTACCGCTGGAGGGCGTAGCCTCGCGACATGGCGAAGGTGGAGACGCTCGACGGGCCCGACGGGCCGCCGCCCTGCTGCCGCGCCGCCGCCTTGCCATCGACGTACAGGGCCTCCTCGCCCGTCTTGGGGTCGAACGTGCCCGCCACGTGCACCCACCGGCCGGGAACCAGCTTCGCCTCGTGACGGAGGGTGCCCGCCTGGACGATGAGGCGGAGCGAGTTGCCCGGGTACGTGTCGAGCAGATACCCCTCGCTGGTGCCCACGGGGGTCTTGTCGATGATCCTCGCGCCCTCCGGGCTGATCTTGTCCGGCGCGATCCATGCCTCGAGCGTGAGGCCGCCCGCGAGGTTCAGCCGGTCATCGTGGGCGATCTCGAGATACCCTTTTCCGCCGAACTCGAGGGCCATGGCGCCGTCGGCGTCGACGACTTTCAGGTCACCGACCACCTTGGCCGCGAGGCCGTCGCCCGCCTGGTTGGCGACCGCCCCGCCGGCCATCTCGCCCGGCGCCCACTCGCCCACCAAGGCGGGGTCCTTGGCCGCAGGACGGTTCCGACCTTGGGCGGCCAGGGCGGCGAGTTTCTCCGCCGGGAGGGCCGACGACCAGACCCGCACGCGGGCCATCTTGCCCAGGAACCGCGTTGCGGCGACCGAGTCGGCGCCGATCCGCAGCGGGAGCTTGGTAGTCATGACGCCGCCGGCCTGCGCCGCCGACGCCGACGGAAGCGCGTCGACCGGCCCGCTCACGCGGACCCAACTGCGGTTCCAGAACTCGTCCCACCACTTCGCGTGGGCCGACCGCGCCTGCTCCAAGTCCACCCCCCCGGTGCGGGCCGCGATGGCCTCCAGCTCCTTGAGCCACTGCTCGGGCGTGGCCGGGTGCCTGGTCAGCACGTAGACGGAGATCCGGTGCTTCTCGCGCGCCTGGGCGGACTTCAAGGTGGTGGAATTCTCGGCGACCATCCCCTCGCCAACGATCATGCCGCCGAAGGTGCGGTTGAGGAGCGGGTCGGTGGCATCCCTCATGCACGCCTCCAGGCCCTGGAGCTGCATCGTGATCGGCCACGCCGACTTGGCGTTGTGGTGGTACCAGACCACGCGGTCTTTCCGATTGTCGAGGATCACGTCGGGATACTGGAGGGTCCGCCGGCCGCCGGGGGCGCCGCGGAGGGCGTCGCTATGCGAGAGCTCGCCGGTGATGTCGCGCTCCGCGGTGCGCCAGGTCTCGAAGGCGACGTGCGACGCGATCGGCTGCTTGCCCTCAACCTCGACGCGGATGACGGGAAGGTTGGCGTCGACCCACACGCGGCACGTTGCGGCGGCAACGTCCTTGCCCGCCCGGATTTCCAGCTCGCCCTGGCGGAGCCGGAGTTCCTCGCGGAACGGCTGGCCCTTGGCGAAGGGGTTGGGCGTGAGCTTAACCCGCACGCGGCCGAGCTTGAGCTGGCGGGCGTTGTCGTCATACGAGTCGGTCTTGGCGACGTAGAAGAGGAGGTCGCCGCCCTCCTCGACCCAGACGCTTGCGCCGATGTCGCCATTGC
>JAPLML010000059.1 GCA_026387055.1 Planctomycetota bacterium
GCCGGGGCCGGGCGAGGCGGTGACCGACAACAATTCCAAGGAATTCGTCCTCGAGATCCAGGACGACCGCCTGCCGGTCCTCTACATCGAGGGCAGTCCGCGGATGGAGTACCGCTTCCTCAGGCGGGCGCTGTACCGCGACCGCGACTTCCGGCTGGTGGGAATGCTGAGGCTCGCCAAGGACCGCTTCTTCATCCAGGGCGCGACCGAGGGCGAGCGGTACCTGGAGAAGGGCTTCCCGAACGCCTCGGACCCGCAGGCGCGGCAGCGGCTGTTCGCGTTCGAGGCGATCCTCCTGGGCGACATCGAGGCGTCGTACTTCACGCCCGAGCAACTCGCGCTCCTCGAGGAGTTCGTGCGGGTGCGCGGCGGGGGCCTCTTGATGCTCGGCGGCGTCAACTCGTTCGGCCTCGGCAAGTACGCGGGCACTCCCGTCGGCAAGATGCTGCCGCTGGAGGTCTCGCCCGACGATCCGCCGTACTCCGACGAGACCTTCAAGGCCCGCGCGACGGAGGAGGGCCTGGCCCATCCGATGCTGCGCTTCCTGCCGGACGCCGAGAACAACCGCCTGCTGTGGGAGAAGGCCCAGCCGCTCATCGGCCTCACGCCGGTGCGGCGAGTCAAGACCGGGGCGTCGGTCCTCCTGGCGCACGAGACGAGCGGCCTGCCGGTGCTGGCGGTGCAGAGCTACGGCCAGGGACGCGTCGGGGCCTTCACGTCGGGCGGATCGTGGTATTGGCAGGTCTCCATGCCGGCCAGCGACGAGTTCCACGAGAAGTTCTGGAAGCAGCTCGTGCGGTGGCTCGTCGTCGGGGCGCGCGAGCGGTTGGCCGTCGAGACCGACGCCGACGTGTACGCGCGCGGCCGGCCCGTCCTCCTCAAGGCGACCGTGCGCGAGAAAGACCTGCGGCCGGTCAGCGACGCCACAGTCATCGCCAAGGTCACCAACCCGCTCGGCAACGCCGAGGACCTGCCGATGGACTGGATCCTTTCCGAGGACGGCGTCTACCAGTGCCGCTACAGGCCGGCCGAGGAGGGAAACTACAGCGTGGCCGTGCGGGTGCAGGGGTGGGACCTCGCGCCGGCCGAGACGGCCTTCGAGGTCTCCGAGCCGTTCGTGGAGTTTTCGAACGCGGGGCTGAAGGCCGGCCTCCTGCGCCGCATGGCGGAGACGACCGGCGGGCGGTACTTCGACTACGTCGAGGCGCGGCAGCTTCCGGATGCGATCGCCCGCGAGGTCAAGACGGCGGGCGAAGCCACGGTGGCGCCGATCGACAAGGAGATCTGGGACATGCCGCCTGTTCTGGCGCTCCTCATCGGCGTGATCGCCGCCGAGTGGTTCCTGCGCCGCCGCCGCGGCCTGGCTTAGCGCATGCGAGCCCGCCGCGGGAGCGGCGGGAGATTTCGATAACGAGGTGAAGCGTGAAGCGCGAATCGGTATACCATCGTAAGAACGACCTCGCCCTCGGTCGCATGGCCGAGCAGTTGGCGGGCGGCTGGGAGACCGTCCACCGCCTGTCGCGGCGGCGGCTGCTCCGGGCGAGCGCCGCGGCGGCGGGCGGCGCGATCCTCGGCTCCGTGTCCGGCTTCTTCAGCGGCGAGAAGCGCGCGGCGGGCGACCAGGCGGTCAAGACGGGCCAGTTCATCTTTCCGCGGCTCCAGTTCAGCGTGAAGGACGAGACGGTGGACCGGTGGAACGTCGGGCCGGTGGGCGACGTGAACCTCCGCAAGAAGCTCATGGAGCTGACGAACATCAACGTGAGCCTGGAGCCGAAGGTGGTCCGCCTGGGCGACTTCGACGAGCTCTGCCGGCACCCCGTCGTGTTCATGACCTCGGAAGGTTACTTCGCCCTCCCGCCGCAGGAGGAGTGGAACCTGCGGGAGTTCCTGGAGCGCGGCGGCTTCATCCTGGCCGATGACTGCGTGTACCTGGCCCGCGAGGACCGCTTCTTCCGCGACTACGTCAAGCTCGTCAACAAGCTGTTCCCCGACAACCCCGTGCGGAAGATCCCGCCGGACCACGAGGT
>JAPLML010000017.1 GCA_026387055.1 Planctomycetota bacterium
GTGGGGAATGTGGCCGGCGCTCTGCCACGGCCGGACAAGCCGGCCGTGCCACACCTCCTATCGGGACAATGGCACACGCGCTAAACACATACCGGGGCGAAGCCCCGGCTTCCGGGCCGCAGCTCGAGATCGTGCCGGGGCTGCGCCCCGGCCTACATTGGCAGCCTACGACTGCTGTGTGCCACGGCCGGCTTGTCCGGCCGTGCCGCCTGCCCCCAAACACGCGCCCTGGTCGCCGCGGCGACTCTTCGACAAGCTGGGCGGCCAAATGGCGCTTGCCCTATCCGCAATCGACCGTCGCCGTACCGGCGACGGCTAAACGATGCCGGGGCGGCGCCCCGGCCTACATCTTCTTGCGCGACGTCGCCGATTTCGAACGGCGAGGCGTCTTGCGCTTCGCCGCGGCGCCGGGCCGGGCGAGATACCCCATCTGGGCGGCCAGTGCTGCCACGCTTGTCAGGTCGGCAGCGGCGCGCTTCTGCCGGCACTTCGGGCAGAGGCGCACGAGCCGGCGGAACTTCTCCCAATCCATCTTGCCCTTCTTGAGGGCTTCTTCGGTCACCGCCACGCTCACGACGCGGGCGCCGCACTGCTCGCACTCCAGCATCTTGGCGCGGGTCTTGAAGGGCGAGATCTCGATCTCGCCTTCCTTCTCGTGCATGCGAATCTGGATCGTCCCGACGGGGCAGACGGCCGCGCACGCCCCGCACCCCAGGCAGTTGTCGGCCGGCTGGCGGAACGGGGCGCTGATGGCCCGGTTCTGGCCGCGGCCGGCTATGCCGATCGCCGCTCGGCCCATCACCTCGTCGCAGACGGCCGTGCACAGGCCGCAAAGGATGCAGTCGCGCTGCGTCTTGGTGACGGTGGGCCAGGGCGTGCCTTCGACGCCCATCCGCTTGGCGAGGACCTTGAGCTGGGCGTTCTCGGGCGCCCGCGCCAGCAGAAGCTCCATCACGCCCCGCCGCGCGTTCACGGCCGCCTCGCCCGAGACGCTGACCGTGATGTCGCGCCGCACGGGGTAGTTGCACGCGGTGACGAGCTGCTTCCAGGTGCCGCGGTCCAGCTCCACGAGGCACAGGCGGCAGTTGGCCGCGGGCGGGACGGCCGGGTGGTAGCAGAGGGTTGGAATCCAGATACCGGCCTGGCGGGCGGCCTGGAGGATCGTCGATTCCTTCTCCACGTCCACCGCCACGTTATCTATGGTTACCGTCGGCACCGACCAACCTCCCTTACCTGATTATCTCCGCGTGTGCCACGGCCGGCTTGTCCGGCCGTGCCGCGTGGCCCCAAACACGCGCCCAGCAAGCTGGGCGGCTAAATGGCCCTTGTCTTTGCTTTTCGTCGCCGTACCGGCGAGTATGTGTTTAGCGTCATACCCGATTGCCGGGTGGCACGGCCACGCGCTGTTGCGTGGCCGTGCATGGTCACCTGGGGGAGCAAGCACGGTCACGCAACGGCGCGTGACCGTGCCACCCACGCCAAACACGTACACCGGCGACGGCTAAACTTTCAGCACCGCGTCGAACGGGCACTTCTCGAGGCACGTGCCGCAACGCGTGCACTTCTGCTGGTCGATAACATGCGGCGTCTTCTTGGCGCCGCTGACGGCCTCCGCGGGGCAGTGCTTGCGGCAAAGGCCGCAGGCCTTGCACCGCTCCACGCTGATCTCGTAACGGAACAGGCCGCGGCACTGCTTCGCGGGGCACCGCTTCTCGATAATGTGGGCGTCGTACTCCTGGCGGAAGTAGCGGATGGTCGACATCACCGGGTTGGCGGCCGTCTTGCCCAGGGCGCACAGGGCCGCGCCCTCCAGCAGGCCCGCCATCTTCTGGAGCTGGTCGATGTCGCCGGGCTGCCCTTCGCCGTGGGTGATGCGGTCGAGGATGGCAAGCATCTGGGCCAGGCCCTCGCGGCAGGGGGTGCACTTGCCGCAGGATTCATCCATCAGGAAGTGCGTGAAGTACCGGGCCACGTTGACCATGCAGGTGTCTTCGCTCATCACGATCATGCCGCCCGAGCCCATCATCGATCCGAGCCTCGTGAGCTCGTCGAAATCGACGGGGGCGTCGAGGAACTGGGCGGGGATGCACCCGCCCGACGGCCCGCCCGTCTGGACGCCCTTGAACGCCTTGCCGCCCTTCACGCCGCCGCCGATGTCGAAAATGATCTGGCGCAGCGTCATGCCCATCGGCACCTCAATGAGGCCCGTGTTCACGACCTCGCCGACGAGGCTGAAGACCTTCGTGCCCTTCGACTTGGCGGTGCCGATGGCGGCGAACCAGCCGGACCCGTTGTTGAGGATGGGGGGGACGTTCGCCCACGTCTCGACGTTGTTCAGGTTCGACGGCTTGTCCCAGAGGCCGTGCTCGACGGTGTGGACGTACTTGGCCCGCGGTTCGCCGGGGCGGCCTTCGAGCGAGGCCATGAGGGCGGTGGACTCGCCGCAGACGAACGCGCCGCCGCCGCGGTTGATCCGGATGTCGAAAGAGAAGCCCGTGCCCAGGATGTCCTCGCCCAGCAGGCCGAACTCGCGGGCCTGCGCGATCGCCAGCTTCAGGTGCTCGACCGCCAGCGGGTACTCGTTCCGCACGTAGAGGTAGCCCTGGTGCGAGCCGATGGCGTACGCGCCGATGATCATCCCCTCGATGACGGAGTGCGGGTTGCCCTCCATCACCGAGCGGTCCATGAATGCGCCGGGGTCGCCTTCGTCGCCGTTGCAGATGACGTACTTGGGCTCGCCGGGGGCCTCGCGGCAGGATCGCCACTTGCGGCCGGTGGGGAACCCGCCGCCGCCGCGGCCGCGGAGGCCGGACTTCTCGACCTCCGACAGGACCTCCTCGGGCGTCATCGTCGCCAGCGTCTTGGCGAGGGCCGCGTAGCCGCCGACAGCCACGTAGTCCTCGATGCGCTTGGGGTCGATCTCGCCGTTGTGCGCCAGCACGATGCGCTGCTGGGCCTTGTAGAAGGGGATCTCGGCGGACGTCCTGGCCCGCGCCTTCGTGGCGGGATCCTCGTACAGGAGCCGCTCGACCACGCGGCCGCCCATGATCGTCTCGCGGAAGATCTCCGCCACGTCGGGCTCTTCGACCCGCTGGTAGAGGATGTCGCCGGGCTGGACGACCACGATCGGGCCGCGCTCGCAGAAGCCGTGGCATCCGACGCACTTGGCGGCCTCGGCCTTCGCGCCCACTTCCTTCAGCGCCTGCGTGAACAGTTCGTAGACCTTGTGCGACCCTCTGGCCGTGCAGCCGGTGCCGATGCAGACCCGCACGGTCCGGGCCGCCGCGGGGGGGCGCCGGCGCAGCTCGTCGCGGAACCGTTCGAGGTCCGCCGGGGCGCTGAAGCGTTTACACGTAGCGACCGTCACTTGTTGCCCTCCCCCTTGGCCGCCGGTTCCGCCAACGGGAGCCCGTGCAGGATCTTGAGGACCGAGTCCTTGCTGACCCCGTCGTAGTACTTGCCGTCGACGATCATCACCGGGGCCAGGGCACAGGCGCCGACGCAGTTGACCGGCTGGAAGGAGAACAGGCCGTCGGGCGTCGTGCCGCCGGCCTCGACCTTGAACGCCTCGCGGATCATCTCCGAGATGGCCCCCGCGCCCTTGAGGTGGCAGACGGTGCCGACGCAGAGCGTGACCTCGTGCTGCCCCTTCGGCGCCAGGCGGAACGAGCTGTAGAACGTCGCCACGGCGTAGAGGCGGCTCAGCGGAACCTCGAGCCTCTCCGCCAGGCGCTTGAGTTGGTCCACCGCCAGGTACCCGCAGGCCGTCTGAAGGTCCTGCATCATCGGGATGAGCATCCCGATCTCGCCGTCGTAGCGGCGAACGATCTCTTCAACGAGCGTTTCGTCGGCCATACGTTTCCTCACAACCGCGCCCCGCAAGCGGGGCGGCTAAATGCTGCCGCGGCGTGCACTTGTTTGGCGTGGGTGGCACGGTCACGCGCCGTTGCGTGACCGTGCTTGCTCGCCCAGGTGACCATGCACGGCCACGCAACGGCGCGTGGCCGTGCCACCCGGCTATCTAAGCAACGCGCCAAACACGTACCGCGGCGTTGCCGCGGCCTACACCGACTCGATCGTGACCTCCGTGCCGCGCTTGGTCAGTTCCTCGCCAATCTCACGCACGATCGACAGCTTGATGCCCAACTGGTGCGGCAAGTTCGGGTTCTGGTGGGCCGGGTTGGTCGCCAGCCCGACAATCAGGTGCACGTGGTCGACGCTCAAGAGCAGCCGCACGAGTGCCGACGCCCCGTCGGTCTGGAACCGCACCGTGTCTTTCTGGGCGCCGGACCGGAGGAGTTCCAGGGCCCGCGTCAGCGTCAGAATGCCCTCGGTCACCAGGTCGATCCGGGCCATCCTGGCGATGGGAGGCACGTCGGGCCGCATCGTCGTCAGGTCCACGTCCAGCGGTGTGCCCAGGTGCCGGGCGACCATCTTGGCGGTCGTGCCGCCGCAGACGGCGTGCAGGCCCGGCCGCTTGATGAACTCGTCGAACACCTTCTCGTCGACGACCCGGTCCTTCGGAGGACCCGCCAGGACCGTCGCCACGAGCTTGTGCCGGACTTTGATGACGACGATGCTGACGTCGTCGCCGGGATGATCGGCGTAAAGCTCGGCCACCGTTTCGGCCAGCTTGTCGGCCAGTTCCTGGGCCGTGAGGCCGGGGTGCGCGTGGTTCTCGATGTACCGCGTCGTCTGTTCCCAGCCCCAGCCGAGGGGGTACACGCCGCCGATGCCGGCGTTGAGGACGCCGTCGGAGACGAACACGACCCAGTCGCCCACCTGGAGTTCGACTACGGATTCGCGGATGGTCTTGCCGCCGATGGCGCGCTCGGCCCAGGGCAGGGGCAGGAGCTTGCGCTCCCGCAGGACGATCGCCGGCGGGCTGTCGAATTCCACCAGCCGCGCCCGGCCGTCGCTGAAAAACTGCGCGATGGCGAACGTGCTGTAAGCCAGTTTGCGGACCTGGCAGACGGGCAGCGTCTTGCCGAGGGTCTCAACCACTTCGGTCAGGGGCAACTCATTCTCCAGCAGGTGCATCGCGATGCGGGTCGTCAGCGTGGCGAGGATGTTGGCTTTCACGCCGCTGCCGAGCCCGTCCGAGAGCGCCAGCGTCACGCAATCCGAGCGTCGGGAGAAGCCCAGGCTGTCGCCGCACAGTTCCTCGTTGTGCTTGCGAAGCTGCTTCGCGCCCCACTCGTAATACAGCTTCATGGGTGTCCCTCTTCCCTGAAAAGGGACATCAGTTTCACCAGGAGCACCTTCGTCTCGGCGGTCGACTCGCCGAGCAGCGCCGCGATCTCCTGGGCCGTCTCCATCTGGCGCGAGATGACTTCCTGGGCCCGCTCCAGCGTCTCGGCCCGAAGGGCGATCAACTGTTCCCGCGCCTTCTCCTCGTCCGTAATGTCGATGAAGATGCCGCAGTACAGGTCCTCCCCCTCGATGGGGAAGAGGCCCACGCGGAAACTCATGTCGTGCTCGGCGATGGTTTCCTTTACCATGAGTCGCCCGCCCGCGGCGATGGCCCGCCCGAAACAGTCCGAGTGGATGAACTCGGCCGCCGGCTTCCCCAGCAGCTCGTCGTCCGGACAGTGGAACATCAGCCGAAAGGACGGGTTGACGAACCGGATCCGCGCCTCGCGGTCCACCAGCAGCACGCCGTTGGGCGTGTGCCGGAGGATGGCGGCGGCGTGGGCCGCCGAGATCGAACTGTCGGACGTCTTCATGTTATCGCCTAAGCTCCCGCGCGGCGGGCAGTCTTGCCCGCCGCGCACCGACTTCCTGGGACCCGTATTACGCCGTCCCCTGCGGCCCGTCGGCCGGTTTCAGCCCCAGGGGTCCCAGGACCCTCTGGTAAAACGTGTCGATCGCGTCCTTGCCGCTGGCGCTCGAAATGTACTCCTGGTCGATCCGCCAGTTGATCCCCTCGCCGCACCGCTCCATGCAGAAGCAGCCTTTCAGCGCCACGCGGTCGGCCAGGCCGTACTGGGCCACGAGGGCGTTGAATCGCTCGATGACCTCGCGCCCCCCCTTCAAATGACAGGAAGAGCCGACGCACACCGTGACGGTGACCATCGGACGCTCTCCTTATCCCTCCGCCCCGCACGCTCGGCGCCGCAGTACGTGTTTGGCGTCATGCCCGATTGCCGGGTGGCACGGCCACGCGCCGTTGCGTGGCCGTGCATGGTCATGTGGGGCAACAAGCACGGTCACGCAACAGCGCGTGGCCGTGCCACCCGCGCCTTTGTGGCGTTGGACTTTGGCCTCTTCCTCCGCCTTGGCCAGGCTCTCGGCCGCGCGGCCGGCGGCCATCTGCCGCACGGTCTTCATGAGTTCCTTGACGCTGACGTACCGCAGGGCCTTGGTCGGGCAGGCTGCCACGCAGGCGGGCTCCTGGCCAGCCTTCGTCCGCTCGACGCAGGCGTCGCACTTGATGACGCCCTTGCCGTCGCTCCGCAGGCTGATGACGCCGAACGGGCAGACCACCATGCACAACTTGCACCCGATGCACCGCTCCGGGTGGATGAGGACCGGCCCCGTCTCCGAGGGGCGGTGCATCGCCTCCGTCGGGCAGATCATGACGCAGGGGGCGTCCTCGCAGTGCCGGCACTGGAGCGGCAGCCCGCCCCCGCCGACCGCTTCCACCGTGACCCGCTTCTGCGGCGGCGGATCCTCGAGGACGGCCTTCAGGAGGTCCTTTGATTCGGAATGGACCACCGCACAGGCCAACTCGCAGGAGCGGCAGCCGAGGCAACGTTCGACCCGGCACACGATCATCTTGTTCATCCGGCGTCCTTTCGTCAGCCCTTGGCCGCGGCTTTGGCGGCCACGAGGGCTTCGAGTTTCCGCTTGGCCCCGGCGAGCGCCGCCTCGGCGGCGGAATCCACGTTCAGAATCGTCCGCCCCTCCAGGTCGGCCCGCTGAAGGGCAGGGCTGTAAGCCACGTGGCCCAGGAGTTCCATGCCCGCGGGCAGGCCCGCCCGGATGGCCTCGACCTGCGCGGGGTCCGTTACCTTGTTGAGGATAGCGGCGAACCGCTGGATGCCGATGTCCCGCCCCATGTGGGCGATGGCCTCGGCGGTATCCAGGCTCCGGCGCCCCGGCTCCACCACGGCCACGAGGGCGTCCATGCCCATGACCGACGCGCGGCCGAGGAACTCCAGCCCCGCCTCCATGTCCACCAGGAGCACTTCGCGGCGCTCGAGCATCAGGTGCCGCATCATCGCCTTGAGGAACACGCCCTGGGGGCAGGCGCATCCGCCGCCGCCGCGCTGAAGCCCCCCCAGCACCAGCAGCCTCAGCCCCGCCACGCGGACGGCGTAGGTGTCGGGCAGGTCCGAGACGCGCGGGTTGAGCTTGAAGTACTGGCCGAGCTTGTCCGGATCGGCGCCGGTGCGTTCCTTAATCAGTTCCTTCAGCGCGATCAGGGGCTGGGGCAGGTCCTTGGGCGCGACCCCCAGCGCCGCCGCCAGGTTGGCGTCGGGGTCGGCATCGATCAAGAAGACGTCCCGCCCTTCCAGGGCAAAAGCATGCCCCCAAAGGGCGGTGACGGTGGTCTTACCCACGCCGCCTTTCCCGCTGATGGCAATTCTCATCTACACAATCCGGTGACAAGACGACCACGTCGGGACGGATAGTGGCCGGCCTCAGTCGTCAATACCCAGCGTAAGGATAGGGGCCGGAAAGGGCGTTGTCAAGCACGATACGGGGGAGAAAAGGGCTGGCCTGTGAAAGTTTTCACGAGCCCGAAATAAAATGTCTTGACGTGATACGGCGGCCTCCCTACACTGCCCGGACTTTCGGCGGCGCCGACGCCCTCGCCCGAAAACATGCTGCCATCGGCACAGGAGAGATGGGACCCCGCGAGCCCCGATACAAGGAGATTTCTATGGCCGGTAAGCGCCCTCAAGCCAAGGTGAAAGCCCGTCCGTCGTCCAAGCCGGGAGCCGTTCCGAGCGACCTGGAGATCGCCCAGGCCGCCAGGATGAAGCCGATCCGCGAGATCGCCGACCAGCTCGGCATCCGCGAGGACGAGATCGAGCTCTACGGCAATTACAAGGCCAAGATTGACCTCGGGATCCTCGACCGCCTCAAGAAGGCAAAGCTCGGTAAATATATCGACGTGACCGCCATCACGCCCACGCCGCTGGGCGAAGGCAAGACGGTCACCACCATCGGCCTCTCGCAGGGCCTGAACTTCATCGGCAAGAACGTCTGCACCTGCATCCGCCAGCCCAGCCTCGGCCCCGTCTTCGGCATCAAGGGCGGCGCGGCCGGCGGCGGCTACAGCCAGGTCGTCCCCATGGAGGACTTCAACCTCCACCTGACCGGCGACATCCACGCCGTCGGCCTCGCCAACAACCTGGCCGCGGCCTTCGTCGACAACCACATCCACCACGGCAACAGGCTCAACATCGACCCCTACGGCCCCACGCTGCGGCGCGTCGTCGACATCAGCGACCGCTGGGCCCTCGACGACATCATCACGGGCCTGGGGTCGGGCATCGTGCGCCGCACGGGCTTCGACATCACCGTGGCCAGCGAGGTCATGGCCATCCTGGGCCTGACGACGGGCCTCAAGGACATCCGCGAGCGCTTCGCCCGCATGATCGTCGCCTACACGCGCGACGGCACGCCCGTGACGTGCGAGGACCTGAAGGTCGCCGGCTCGATGGCCGTCCTGATGCGCGACGCCATCAAGCCGAACCTCCTCCAGACGCTCGAGAACACGCCCTGCTTCGTCCACGCCGGGCCGTTCGCCAACATCGCCCACGGCAACAGCTCGGTCCTGGCCGACGAGATCGCCCTGCGGATGTCCGACTACGAGGTCACCGAGTCCGGCTTCGGCGCCGACATCGGCATGGAGAAGTTCCTCAATATCAAGTGCCGCGCGAGCGGCCTCGTCCCCGACTGCGTGGTCCTGGTGGCCTCGGTCCGGGCCCTGAAGATGCACAGCGGCCGGTTCAAGGTCGTGGCCGGCAAGCCCCTCGACGCGGCCCTTCTGCGCGAGGACCTCAAGGCCGTGGCCGACGGCTGCTGCAACCTCGAGAAGCACGTCGAGAACGTCCGCCTGCACGGCCTGCCGTGCGTCGTGGCCGTCAACATGTTCACGACCGACACCGAGAACGAGTTCCGGACGGTGGTCGAGCACGCCAAGAAGGCGGGCGCGGGCTGGGTCGCCCGCAGCGAAGTTTGGGCGAAGGGCGGCGAGGGCGGCGCCGAACTCGCCGAGGCCGTCGTCGAGGCCTGCAACGCCCCCAAGAACTTCAAGTTCCTCTACGCCCTCGACTGGCCGATCAAGAAGAAGATCGAAACCATCGCCACCCAGGTGTACGGCGCCGGCAAGGTGGCCTACGAGAAGGCGGCCGAGGACGCCATCGCCCGGTTCACCAAGCTCGGCTACGACAAGCTGCCGATCTGCATGGCGAAGACGCACCTGAGCCTCACGCACGATCCGGCCGTCAAGGGCCGACCGACCGGCTACACCTTCCCGATCCGCGACGTGCGGGCGTCGGTCGGCGCGGGCTTCCTGTATCCGCTGTGCGGCCAGATGCGTACGATGCCCGGCCTGCCGAGCACGCCCGCCGGCGAGAAGGTCGACATCGGCCCCGACGGCCAGGTGCTCGGGCTGTTCTAAGTCGTTGTGGCGGCGCAGGATACGGCCGGGCGCTTGGGGTCGTCCGAGCCCGCCGCGTTGCGTTGTTCGAGCCAGCCGCGGGAGCGGCGGGAGATTCTCGCGACTGAAGCGCGGCGGGTCTCCTGACCCGCCGCGCAGAAGGTGGCGCTCAGCAAGGAGTAACGTTATGGCCAAGGTCGTCGAAATTCCCGTGGTGTGGATGCAGGGCGCCGCCTGCACCGGCTGCGTCGTGTCCCTCCTGAACTCGCTCTCGCCCGGCATCGCGCGGCTGGTGCTGAGGGAGCTCGTGCCGGGCAAGCACGTCTCGCTCCGCTTCCTGGTGACGGCCATGGCCGGGCAGGGGCGCCAGGTCATGGACGTGGTCCGCGACGAGACGGTCAAGGATAAAGGTAACTATATTCTTGTGATGGAAGGTTCCGTGCCCGTCGGCCATCCGGCGTACGGCACGGTGGGCGAGGAGGGCGGCCGCGAGATCCCCATCGCCGAGATCGCCGGCAACCTGGCCCGCCACGCCGCCGCCGTCGTCTGCATGGGCACGTGCTCCTCCTTCGGCGGCATCCCGGCCGCCTCGCCGAATCCCACCGGGTGCGTCTCGATGGGCGAGCTTCTGGCGCGCGAGAAGATCACCACGCCCGTCGTCAACATCCCCGGCTGTCCGCCGCACCCCGACTGGCTCATCGGCTCGCTCCTGGCCGTGGCGGTGTACGGCCTCGGGCCGGTGGCGGGCCTCCTGGACGACCTCAAGCGGCCGAAGATCTTCTACGGCAAGCTCGTCCACGAGACCTGCCCGCGCCGGGCCGACTTCGACGCCGCCCGCTTCGCCAAGAAGTTCGGCGATCCCGGGTGCCTGTACCTCCTGGGCTGCCGCGGCCCGGCCAGCTACGCCGACTGCCCCACGCGCATGTTCAACAGCGGCACCAACTGGTGCATCGGCGCCGGCGGGCCGTGTCACGGCTGCGTCGAGCCCGAATTTCCCGACCGCTTCAGCCCGCTGTATGAGAAGATCGACGACCGGCGGATGGATCGCTTCCGCCTCCTCCAGAAACCCGCGACGGCCCCCAAGGCCTGATTTCGGAGAAACGGTTTATGGCAAGCCCAGCTTCCCGTAGCGCCGCCAAGGGCGAAACGATCCTGATCGATCCCGTCTCTCGCATCGAAGGCCACATGAGGGTCGACGTGGTGATCGACGGCGGCCAGGTCAAGGACGCCCGATGCAGCGGCACGCTCTTCCGCGGCTTCGAGAACATCCTCGTCGGCCGCCACCCGCTCGACGCCGTCCGCCTCACGCAGCGCGTCTGCGGCGTGTGCCCGATGATCCACGGCACGGCCTCCGCCACGTGCCTCGACGCCGCCCTCGGCGTTGCCGATAAGGTGCCGCCCAACGGCCGCATCGTGAGGAATCTGCTCCTCGGCTCCAACTACCTGCAGTCGCACATCCTGCACTTCTTCACGCTTGCTGCGCTGGACTATGCCGATGTGGCGGCCTTGGCCGACTATGACGGCCCCGAGAGCGACCTCAAGGCCGTCCGCGCGTTCATCGACCGCAAGGACCTCGCCCCCTTCTTCCCGCGCTACGAGGGCGACTACCGCTGCAACAAGCAGACGAACATCGACCTGGTGCGCGGCTACGTCAAGGCCCTGACCGTCCGCCGGGTCTGCCACGAGATGATTTCGGTCTGGGGCGGCAAGATGCCCCACGACGTCGCCATGGTTCCCGGCGGCGTCACGAGCGAGATCACGGCCGACAAGATCGCCTTCACCCTCTCGCGCCTCGGCGAGATCCGCGACTTCGTCGAATAGGTCTACATCCCCGCCGTCTTTGCGGTGGCCGGGGCGTACGGCGATTACTTCGACATCGGCGCCGGCTGCCGCCACTACCTCGCGTACGGCGCGTACAACCTGGATGACGCGTCGAGCGACCCGCTCGCGCGGAAGCGCCTGTTCCCCGCCGGTTACATCGGCGCCGACGGACGCCTCGTGCCCGCCAGTGCCGACAAGATCACCGAGGACGTGACCCACTCGCGCTCCAC